>JAFGNI010000050.1 GCA_016927095.1 Anaerolineae bacterium
ACCATCGAGACCAACATCCTGGGCAGCCATAGCGTCTTCCAGGCCGCGACGCGCTACCGGCGGAAGGTGCTCATCGCCTCCACGTCGGAGGTCTACGGCAAGGGCGTGAAAGTGCCCTTCGCCGAGGACGACGACCGGCTGCTGGGCCCGACGACGAGGGCGCGCTGGAGCTACTCCGACTCGAAGGCCGTGGACGAGTTCCTGGGCTTTGCCTACCACAAGCAGCACGCGCTCCCCATGGTGATCGCCCGCCTCTTCAACACCGTGGGCCCGCGCCAGTCAGGGCAATATGGCATGGTCATCCCACGCCTGGTGGCCCAGGCGCTCGCAGGGAAGCCGCTCACCGTCTACGGCGATGGCCAGCAGACCCGCTGCTTCTGTAACGTCCATGACGTCGTCGTGGCGCTCATCGGTCTGATCGAGAGCCCGGCGGCTGTCGGCGAGGTGTTCAACGTGGGCGCCACCGACGAGGTGACCATCCTCGCGCTGGCACAGCGCATCCTGGCGCTCACGGGCCGCTCGCCTGAGGATATCACCCTGATCCCCTACGCGGAGGCCTACGAGCCTGGCTTTGAGGACATGCAGCGCCGCGTCCCCGACATCCGCAAGATTCAGCGCACGATCGGTTGGGCGCCGACGATTACGCTCGACGAGACGCTGAGACAGGTTATCCAGGATCTGAGAACCAGCGCTCCTGGATGCTCCGAAGTGCCGCCGCTTCCCTGACCTCTTCAGGATAGGGCATGTGCCCCGCACCAAGGATGAAGAGCTCGCGGTGGCGTAGCGCATTGGCGACGGCGAACTGCCCGGGCGGTGGGACGGCGGGATCAGCCAACGCCGGCGAGACCAACACCGGAATGTCAATGAACGACGCGGCTGTGGCGGCATCGTAGTAGGCGAGCACGCCCGCAACCTCGGGATGCTCGGCGTGATAGCGCCGCACGGCCTCGCCGCTGCCCACGCTCGGGCACTGCAACCGGATCGGGTGGTGCCCGAAAGTGGGGACGCCCAGGTGACCGCGCGCGAAGCGCGAATCCCACGGTAGTGCCAGCGCCCCAAGCCCTCCCCCAAAACTCCCACCACTGTAGGCCAGATGCCCCGCCACGCCCGGGTAGAGTGTCAACAGTGCCGTCGCCGCCGACCAGAGCGCGGCAACTGAGGGACGCAGGATGTACGTCTCACGCGAGGCGATGCCGTGAATGACGTGCCGGTCGGAGGTACCCGGCAGATCAGCCCGCGCGGACAGGCTGAAGCCCGGCGCGCACGGGAAGATCGCCACGCCATCGTGCAGCGGCAGATCCAGGTCAGGCGCGTCGCGCCCACCATAACCATGCCCGATCACTGCGCCACAGGCCGGCTGGCCCTCTGCCGGCGAGATCAGCCAGGCGCCAATGCGATAGCCGCCCAGCGTGTCGTACGCGACCCGCCGCAGGCACATCCGCGGATCGGGGCTCTCGAGCGTCGTCACGTCCAGGCGCAACGGAACGCGCGCCGTCTCCGCGGTTGTGGCGCGCCAGAACGTCTCAAAATCATCGGGCCGCGGCGGCAAGCCGACGGCGAGCAGCGCGGCCCGATCGTAGCCGTAAGTCGGATCGAAGCCGAAGGTCTCCTCGGCGTCCACCCTACCCCTCGCGGATCTGCAGATACCGTGCGAAGACGTCGTCCCAGCGCGCAGTATCGCGCGGCTGGAAGGTCTTGAGCTCGAACGACGCCTTCACGACCTCGCGCCCTTCGGCGATCGACCCGATGTGGCCGAGCGCCTTGGCCTGGACCAGCACGTTGCCCAGGGCCGTCGCCTCGATCGGCCCGGTCACCACCGTGCGTCCCGTGGCATCCGCCGCCAATTGGTCCAGCAGCTCGTTCTGTGCGCCCCCACCGATGATGTGAATCGTGTCCAGGCGCTTGCTCGTCAGCTCGTCCAGCCGCTCTGCGACCCAGCGGTACTCCAACGCCAGGCTCTCGAGCGCACATCGCAGGATCGCACCCTTTGAGTCGGGCGGGGTCTGACCGGTATCGCCGCACGCCGCCTGAATACGTGAGACCATGTCGCCGGGCGCCAGGAACCGCGAGTCACCGGGCGAGACGATCGGGCCAAAGGCCGGCGCCGCCGCCGCCATCTCCACCATCTCACCGTAGTCGTGGTCCTCGCCGGCGCGCTGCCACTCACGGCGACACTCCTGCACTAGCCAGAGGCCCATGATGTTCTTGAGGATGCGGAATGTGCCATCCACACCGCCCTCGTTGGTCAGGTTCCAGGCGAGCATGCGGTCGTCGATGATCGGGACCTTGGATTCGACGCCCATCAGCGACCAGGTGCCCGAGCTCAGGTAGATGGCGTTGTCCGGGTCCATCGGCACCGCCGCCACGGCGGAGCCGGTGTCATGCGTTGCCGGGGCGATCACAGGCACCGGCCCCAGACCCGTCTCCGCCGCCACCGACGCTTGCAGCGGCCCAAGCACGGTGCCCGGAGGCACGATCTTGCCGAAGAGCCGCGTGGGAATCCCGAGCGTCCCCAACATCGCGTACGCCCAGTCCCCGGCACGCGGGTCGTAGCACTGCGTCGTCGTCGCGATCGTAAACTCGTTGGCCTTGTGTCCCGTGAGCCAGAAGTTAATCAGGTCGGGCATCGTCAGCAGCGTCTCGGCGATGTCGAGCACCGGCGACCCGGCCTCAACCATCGCCACAAGCTGGAACAGCGTGTTAAGCTGCATAAACTGGATGCCTGTGCGCGCAAAGATCTCGGCTCGCGGGACTTTCCGGAACGCCGCCTCCATCATGCCGTCGGTGCGGCTATCGCGATAGTGATAGGGATTGCCCAACAGCCTGCCATCGCGCGCCAGCAGCCCGTAGTCAACGCCCCAGGTATCCAGACCAATGCCCGCGATCCGGTCGCCGTACTGCTCAGCGGCCCGGCTTAGACCGATTTTGATGTCGCTCCACAGGCGCAGGACATCCCAGTACAGCGTCCCCTGGACATCAACCGGCCCGTTGGGGAAGCGATGCACCGGCTCCAGACAGATCCGCCTTCCGTCGAAGTGCCCTGCGACGACCCGCCCGCTCTCGGCGCCGAGGTCAACCGCCAGGAAGACGTTGTCCCCATTCTTCATTGCTGCCTCCTCGTGTTCTAGGAATTGGTGACAGGGACTAGGTCAACAAGGAAACCTGCCGCCTCTGTGTTGCAGCCTGCGGGACCTGCGCCCGCCACCAGACAGGCGGGGAAAACAGAGGCGCCGATGCCGTCCTAGAATACCGTCTCATACCCCCGCACATTGAGCTTATCGCGAAGGAATACCAGCATCTTACGCAGGTTCGCATTGACCGGCACGCCTTTGTCCCTCACCGCAAGCTCGCGCTCATACTCCTTCTCGCCCGCCACGTAGATGCGCTCCGCGCCCGGTGCCTTCCGCGACGCTTGTAACGACCGCGCCATGTTGCCCACGATTCCCCTGAACAGCTCCAGCGGCACGAAGTGCGCCACGTCGATCGCCAGGAAGAACTGGCCCAGCATGTGCGGGCGCTGCGACCCATCAGGGTTGAGCCCCGTCAGACCCTTCATGAACGGCCCGCCCGAGAGACCTGCGGACAGGATCTCGACAATCGTGGCAAGGCCATAGCCCTTGTAGCCCGCCAACAGCTCGCCCATCCCCCCCAGCGGGAGCATCGACGCGAGGTCATCCGGTAGCGCAGCGAGGATCGCGTCGGGATCTGTCATATCGTGGCCCTGATCGTCGATCACCCACCCGGCAGGCACGGACTTCTCGGCCCGCGCGGCGACTTCGATCTTTCCACGCTGCGCGATCGTGGTCGCGCCATCGTAGCAGAATGGGAATGCCATATCCGAGGGCGCCGCAAACGCGATGGGGTTGGTGCCCAGCATCGGCTCGGTGCCAAAGGTCGGCGCCATCGAGGGGCGGGCGTTGGTAAACGCCATGCCCACCATCCCCTCCTTTGCAGCCATGAGCGGATAGTACCCGGCGATGCCGAAGTGCGTCGCGTTGCGGACGGCAACGCCGCCGATTCCGAACTCCCGAGCCTTGCGGATGGCCAGCTGCATCGAGCGGTAGGCCGTGGGATGTCCCATCCCGTGGTGCGCGTCCACCAGCAC
>JAFGNI010000422.1 GCA_016927095.1 Anaerolineae bacterium
CGGCCCAAGGGCAAGCCTCGCCCAGAAAGGGTGTATGATTCAGCAGGTCACCTTCATTGCCGGTCATCCGCCGGCGCTCATGCCCCCTGCGTCCGCGCAGGCAGCGTCTGCGCAGCCCGCGTCCTTCGACGCCCTGGCCCGGATTCGCTACCGAGCTGCACCGGTGCCGGCGTCCGTAGAGATGACGGCAGAAGATGCAGCGACAGTCACCTTCCACAAGCCACAGTATGGCGTCGCACCAGGGCAATCGCTGGTACTCTACCGGGATGAAGAAGTGCTGGGCGGTGGCGTGATTGTCAGGCACGTCAGCTGCGATGCCAGCACTGTTGTCTGAGTAGAAGCTGTCGGTGACGGTTATCTACGATCAGTTCTTCGCAAAGGAGCCCACCCTATGCCCGTTTTCTTCGATGTCGAGACGCAGAACACTTTCCAGGAGGTCGGCGGACACTACCCAGAGCGCCTGAAGATCTCCGTCGCCGTCACCTACGACACATCGGACAACGCGTTCCACCGTTACACAGAGGCCGGTGCGGCGCAATTGGCAACCGATCTTGCCCAGGCAGATCTGGTGGTGGGGTACAACCTCTTTGGCTTTGACTATCCTGTCCTACAGCAATACGCGCCGACCGTCGACTTGGCCTCACTGCCCACAGTCGACATGATGGTCGAGATTCAGAAACGCTTGGGATTCCGCCTAAGGCTGGACAGCATCGCCACGGCCACCCTGCAGGTAGGCAAGAGCGCCGACGGCTTACAGGCTGTGCGCTGGTGGCATGAGCGCCGCATTGAGGAGATCTTCAAGTACTGCGAACAGGACGTCGAGGTGACACGGCGCATCTTCGAATTCGGCCGGCAGTATCGATATGTGCAGTACTTCGATCGCCAGTATCAGGTCAAGAAGGTGCTTGTATCCTGGTAGTCGAGGGCAGAAGCTAGCCCCATTCGCGCCGGACCGAGGGGGAGCCAGCACGTTCCGCAGCTTACCCGTGCGCGCTGTCAGAGACGGCGGACAGCAGATCAGACGCCGTGATCTCATAGCGGTGATGTCTACCGCCGCTCTGGAGATGCCAGGCAGGCCCGTTGCCCTCCACAGGACCTTCCACAGCCACGGCACCGATGTAGCGGTGATGTCTACCGCCGTAGCGGTGATGTCCATCGCCGTGGTCTGTGCCTAGGGCGATGGAACAGGCCCAATAGCATTGCTTGCCGTCGCAACAGCGCTGGATCGTGAGAGGGAGTCCGGTCGCCGGATCAACCTGCAGACGGGCCCACCGCACCGCGTCCGCCAGGCCATCGCCGGCAGCCTTGCCCAGCGCCTCTGTCAGGGTCCAGGCTGTCAGGATGGCCCTAATGCGGGCATCTTGGGTGAGTGACTCGATCTGTGGTCGGTGCTCCGGCTCAAAGAGCATCGCCGTCATCCTTGCCATCCCAGCAAGTGGCCTGACCCGCTCCACATCGACCCCAACGCTGCCCCCCCCGCGTGTGTCCAAGCCGCGTCTGCGCAGCCCGCGTCCCACCAGGATGAGCAGGAGGTCCTCTGTGTGGGCGACGTTGAAGTGCAGCAGACCAGAAGCCGGGCCGGCAAGCGCGGGTTTGCCCATTGAGCCAACCTCAAAGACCAGCTCCTGCGGAGCAACGCCGACATACCGAGATAGGATACAGCGCAGGATACCTCGCCCGATGACAAAGCGCTCTCGCGGTTCAGAGAACCGAAACCGCTCTGCCCTTTCGCGTTCATCCTCGGACAGGAGCAAGAGCATGCCCGAATACGCCTCAGAGCCGGCGCACACATCCCGGAAGACGTTGGCCTCAGCACGCCATAGATGCAGATGATCCGGGGCAAGCTCAAGCTGCGCCTGCGCCCCCTGCGTCTGCGCAGGCCGCATCACCGCCGTAGCGCGGTCTTCATCCTTGACGCTCTTGGCGCCAGCGTGCAGTGCCATGCCTCAGACTAGCCACATCCGGGCTCAGACCTTGCCGAGATATCGTTGATAGCTCGCCGCCAGCTCCGAAGGCTGGTTAACGTACAGCTGCGTATATCCACAGTCGGCGCACACCCAAGCCTTGAGCGGATAGTGGCGCGCACCTCTGAGCGAGACGCCGGGTTGCTCGTAGATGCGAATCGCGAGATTCCCCGTTTCCACCGCGTCCGCATTGGGTATGATCCGGCTAGAATGACAGTTGGGACACGTCTTCTTCATCATATTTCCTCTCCTCGACTCAAAGCATACTAACCGCGTTAGTCGACTGACAGCAGTTAGCCGGAGCGGTGAACCGGTGGAGTGTACCGGCGTGTACCGCCGTTGTCAGGATCAGGCATCGACTAAGCCACGGGACGTAGTATGCCACAATGAGAAGGCGCAGGACATCGCGCCCCTATGCTGACGCGCCACGGCCGCATGTTCCATAGGCCGGCAGACATCAGCGGTCCACCGAGACCGGCTGCCAGGTGTCCGTCGTTGCGGGCAGGCGTGCGCCCTGCATTTTCAAGGCCTGTACGCGGTACAGGTAGGCAGCGCCATCCATGATCTGGCGCGCCACATCGGCGACGTGGCGGTTCTCCGGGACCTCCAGATAGCTTCCCCTTACCCAATCGTTGAAGGCACCCATCGCCGGACCACACCAGATCTGATAGTCAAGCTCTCGCCCCGGCTCCCCCATCACGCCCCACCGGGTTGCTAACCCCAGGTACCAGCGGAAAACTAGGGCCATCTTGCGTTTGGGATTGCCTTGTGCGCGCGCAATCTGCGATGGATCGCGCGCGGAAAAGAACGCAACGCAGTCTGCCCACACCTCTTCTACCGATCGCTGGAGGATTTGCCGCTCCAGCTTCTGAAGCTCTGCGGCAGGGATCTCCTCCAGGCTATCGTAGGTGGTGTAGAGCTCGTAGAGCTTGCGGCCCCGCAACCCAAACATCGTGCCGCGCTTGAGTACCTGCACATTGACGCCAAGCTCGAACATATCCGCAGCCGGCGCCATCATCACATCGGCCATTCCTGCCATCGACAGCAGTTTCTTGACGTGACCGGACGTCCCGGCCTCAACGCATCCATGATTGACGGACCCGGTCACCACGTAGGCGGCGCCCATCATGAAGGCACCCAGCGCTGAGACCGGCGTGCCGATCCCACCGCCGGCCCCGATACGGACCGGCGTCTCATAGCCCTGCTCCGCCTGAACCTCGTCCCTTAGCGCTGATATCGAGGGCAGCAGACAGACGAGAGGACGATTGTCCGTATGTCCCCCAGAGTCCGCCTCGACGGTGATGTCGTCAGCCACCGGCACACGTCTAGCGAGCTCAGCCTGATCGGGCGTGATCAGGCCCTCAGCCACCAAGGGCTGCAGAAGCTTCTCAGGGGCGGGATGCATGAACTGCTGCGCGACCTCGCGGCGCGACAGCTTCGCGATCACGCGGTTGCCCACCTGAACCTGACCTTGCATTCCCACCGATAGGCCGGCTGCTCGGTAGGCTACCAGATAGGGGGTAAGGGCCAGATAGGCAGAAGCCTCGATGACACGAACACCGTGCTTGAGATAGAGCTCCACCGCCCGGCGCTCTAGCAGGGGCTCGTGCGGACTGTGGATCAGGTTGAAGGCAAACGGTCCGTCGGGCAATGCCCCCTGGATGCGATGGATAGCATCCTCCAATCGCTGTGGCGATAGACCACCCGCGCCAAAGGCCCCAAGGAATCCAGCGTTGCCCAGGGCGATGACCATCTCCTCACTGGCGATCCCATTGGCCATGGAGCCTGCCATATACGCGGCCTTGACGCCATAGGTCTCCAGGAACCCAGGATCGCCTAATGCGGCACGATCAACAGGCGCCACAGCCGCCACAAGGTGAGTTTCAGCGCCACCATACTCGGGACGCTCATTAACCTGCAGAGGAGCGACGCTCCCCTCATGGGTGAGTCCGATCCCGTGACCGTTTTGCACCACATAGCAGGGCTTGTCCAGGCATCGCAGCGTTGCCTTTGCAGCTTCCACGTCGTAGACGATGGACTCGGCCGGCCCTTGCCAGACCGGTGGAGTGTGCCGGCACCGGCGGCCTCCAGGATCTAGCCGGTGGATCTCACCGGCACCTTGGACGCCGCTGCCTGATCTGCTCTCTAGTGCTTCTCCAAATCTCACTATCGTCCTCCCCTTCAGTCACCACCCACACTCAAGTGCAGCTGCGTCGATAGGTCATGCC
This sequence comes from Anaerolineae bacterium, assembly GCA_016927095.1. Next base: position 4,193 of record JAFGNI010000422.1, read on the forward strand.
GTAGGCATCACCGAAGCCCATCTATGGCCCAAGCCTCGAGCCTAACGGCAGCGCCCTCAATTCTGTAGATCGGCAGGTCCGATTTCCATAGCGTCACATCGCCGGTAAGCGTCACGCCCCCTCGGTCATCCTGGACATCCGTCAGCGCAATCGCCGCGTGCCATTCGAGGTCCTCAGGCGTGATCTGGCCCCGGTACTTCCACGACACCTGGTGGCCTAGGACCTGGTAAGCACAGTCCAACGCCAAGGTTGGATAGCGCCAACGCGCATAGCGCGCCATCGCCTGCATCGCCGCCTCAACACCCAGCGATCCCGGCATCACGGGGTCCTGGTAGAAGTGGTTGCGGAAGTACCAGTCTTGGGGCCTCACCTGTCCACGTACCAGCAGCGTGGGCAAGGTCCCAGCGTCGACCGGCTGCAATAGCCAGCAGTCGGATGCCGGTGCGACCTGCTCGTGCGCACATCCTGTCTCTGGCGGGAGCGCTATAGCGCTCCCACAAACCGGGGTAGACGTCACCAGATCCCAGGTGTCCACTGCAGCGGTGAATGTGCCTCCATCCCCTAGATGGGCCGCATCCAATCCGACCTGCCGCTGTAATCCCGACAGGGGGAAGTATCCGAAGGACGACCAGCCCTCATAGATGGGCGTACCGTCGCATGAAAGCGAGAACGAGAAGGTCTGGATGATGACCCCCTGACCCCGCGTCGAAGTGAGCAGCTGGACCTCACCGCGTACCGTCTTGCCACGCAGATCGAGGTCGGCCAGCACCCGGCCACGGCCGTCAAGGTTGCGGAAATAGAGGTCACGCTCAGGCTCAAGCAGTGAAGAGCGGAGATAGGCCGAGAGGAAACCACATGGCTGAAGCGCCATCTCCATCAGCACCACGTAAGGCGGTAGACCTGGGTAGCCCATAGACCGGCAGACATCGCCTGCCTGGTAGAACCAGGCATTCGGCGTGACGTCAAACTCGCTGCGTAGCGTAGCCATGGGGCCGTGGCTGCTCAGTTCTCTCCCTGGCGGTACAGCCACGACGGCAGGATCGCCCCGCGCCTCAGTCACCCGGCTCATCATCAAGAGATCACCGTTGGGGATACGCGGCAACCTGCGATTGTGGTAGACGGCGAAGTCGGAACCGAAGCACTGCGTGACGTCCCCGGCAGCAAACGCTCGCAGTGCCGCTTCATCGAAAAGCGGCGGACCGGTGAAGTATACCGGCGCTGTCGGCCGAGCACGGCTGTAGGTCCGGTTAAGTGTGAAGGCATCCGCAGAGAGCGAAGCAGAGCTTCCGATGTCGCTCAGTCCACCCACCTCCGGCGCGATGCTTGCGTAGGAGCCCCTGCTATTGCGGTTTCCATCGTCCTGTGCATGACCCGGAGCCGGTTCGACGTCGAGGAGTCGACGACCGGCAGCGACCTGGAGTCCGACAACGGCGCCGGCCCGACGCTGAGCCGCGTCACGCCCCATCAAGAAAGCCCGATGCAGATCAGCCGCCTGGTGCTGTTGAGGCATCAGGTGGCGACCGTAAAAATCCAGCAGCCCGACTAGAGACGGCACATGGGACGTGCCAAGCGCAAAACCGATCTCAGACACAGCAACCGGCTCTTCTGCAGCGTACAGAGGCGTCAGATCGACCGGCACGCGATGCGCCACGAGAACGGCCAGCGCCCGCACAATACCATCAAGATCCTCGCCGGGCGTCGGGTTCATGGCCACTGCGGCGTGAGGGCTGCCTCTCAATATGCGCTTGATCCGGCGCGTGCATGTCCCCAGCGGGCCCAATTCCAGGAAAACGCGTGCGCCGTCTTCATAGGCGCGCGAGACAAGCCGCGGGAAGTCCACAGGCTGGCAACACATGATTGCCATCATCTCCGCTAGTGCCCGCTCTTCAAGCCGTATGGGTGCGTAGGTTGCCGCCGAGTAGAAGGTCATGTCAGGCTTCCCAGCCACAGGATGGGTATAGAGCGCAACAAGGTCCTCATAGGCTGCGTGGATGGCCTCGTTGTGGATTGCCACGCTAGCAGGTACGGGCAGCGCGTGACATTGGAGCCGGTCGATCACGCGCTGGCAGCCAATGTCCTCCCCGGCAATGACGACTTCGTTGTCAAGGTTGACAAAGGTCACAAACACGCGCGGCGCTTTGGCTCTGCTGAGGCTGTTCTCTTCGGCAACGGCCTGACGCACACGGTCAGCCTTAGCCTTGAGCAGGTATGTCGCCCAATCCACGACTTCATCCCGCCCCAGCCCCCAGTACGCCTTCACAGCCAGCATCGGCCCAGAGATCACATCCCGGAAGAGCGCCGACCTGTGCAGGGTTCGGCTGCTGGCATCCGCATCGCGCCACACGCCTGTGGCCCAGAGCATGCTCACCTCGCCCATGCTGTAACCCAGCGCGGCTTGGGGCTTGACGCCAAACACCTCCCGCACAATCTGCGTATGCGCGATCGCGACCGTGGACCCAGACTCGATCATCACCGCCGGTTGGTCCTGCAGCCCGGCCCCGTAATGCTTCAAAGCCTCATCGGTCAGCTTCTGCCGCTGCCTTGGATAGATCCACCGCTCGCCAAGGACACCGCCGGGATCCGCGGTAATCTCGCTGAGGCTGTTGTGCAACCACGGGAAGTGCTGAAAGAGATCACGAGCCATCCCAGGGTAGGCATTGAACACGCCCGGATAGACGAAGGTCACGCCCTCCGGGCCCAACGGGTTCGGCGCGAAGGTACTACCGCGCGGTGTCTGCCATTCTATGCTCGTAGCCAGCGCCTTGTCCAAACCGTCTTGCGCGTGATCCAGTTCCTTCAGCAACTCCTCCCGGTCCCGCGCGACCAGGGCAAGGGCATACGCCGCGCTCGGCGAATCTGACAGCGCGCGACACCGTTCGGCTGCCACCGTTCCCAGATCAGCACCAAAGGCAATCGCCGACCGGAGGCTTTCGAGGCCGGCGATCAGAGCAGCCCTGCTGTCACCGGCAACCGGGACCAGGTGGGAGCGTGTCGTGTGCAGGTCAGGCCGCATCACAGGGACGTCTAGACGCACCTTAGCCTCAGCAACCAGAACATGGGCTACCTGGTCACCGGATGCGTGCGCCACATCCGCCACGCGCCGGCTCTGAGCAGGCGCCAACCAGGGACGTGCATCGGAGACGGAGAAGAGGGGTGTGTCGTCCCAGGCCACATCAGGGTCCGGGCTGGTAACAGACGGGGTGGGAACCCACATCCGGCGCTCAATGCAGAGAACGGCCTTGATGAGGGACAATAACGGCGACACCGGCATCCCGAAGCCCGGCCCGCTGACTACACAGGACAGATCCGGCGCGTCCTGCCGCGAATCGCCGGTGACCAGCGGTCCGACAAGACGACTTCCAGTCTCATTCGGAGTCCCACTAGCTTCACTCGAGTGTAACCGGTAGTCCCGAACGACCTCAGCGTCAGGAGGCCAAGTGACGGACTCGAGGATCCCGATATCACCCACTGACAGTCCTAAACGCCGCAAGGCCTGTTCAAACGCTCGATCGGAATCACGGCTCGAGCTCACCGAAGTGCCGATAATGGTCGCGTAAGCAGGGGTTAGAGGGAATGCTGGTTCGACCGGTGTCCGCCGGTCACCCTTCAGGAGTATCGCCGCCGCGTGGAAGGGACCCTCGCTTCCGATCAGGACAAGGTCAACCCTGCCTTCATCCAACCATTGGGCGGCGAGGTCGAGTGCCTGCACCAATGCCGTGCCGTCCACCTGCACGGTGGGGACATCCAGCACGGTACCGCGATGGTCAACATCACCGCAGGTGCTGTGATCACAGCTGAGTCTCAGCGTCAGATGGTTGATGGGAGCGTCAGCATCGCGCAGGACGATACCGCCCACACGGGGAAGGTCCCGTCCAGGACTAACACGTAAGCCCCCACCGAGATCCGTCACCAGATCCTGCAATGAAATACGCGTCTGCTGGACGTCTTGAGATTCGACACCTGCGTAGATCCGCCGGACAAAGGCCGCCAGGCCATGATCCACGCCAACGGCACACGCCATGCCCACGATGTGGAGCATCATTGGCTGATCTCCGGTTGCGTCTCGACAGCCCTATCCTCGGTCCCGGAAAGCGTCAGCCGGCAGGGTGCACTGGCGTCTACGTGATATACATTCTCAGAGTCAGGAAGCTGATTCTGCGCGAAGAGCGCGTTCAAACGCTCACTCAGGGTGATCTCAGCCTCCCCCACCTCCATACAGAGCTTCCCCGACGCATCATAGATCCCGACATCAGCCACCAAGCTGCGCGCCGTGCATGTGCGCACCTTCATCTGTGTATAGGTGACCGCGCCGAAGGACAGCGGACGCAGCTGGAGTCCCCATCCGATGCGAAGCGGCAGGCCGCCATAGCCCAAATGATAGTAGGACCAGACCAGCAAGCTCTGGAGCTGAACGTCGACGACATAGGGATTGAAGCTCTGCACGGGGAACTGTCCCTGCGTTTCCCAGAAGAGCGGGGGCAGACAGCTACGCATGGTGAGCCCACCTTCATCCATCGACAAGATCGCGTCGATGCCCTGGAAGCTGGGTCCGTGAAACAGCACGCGCTGGCTTGTGCTTCCGTCCGTACCGTAGAGCTGGGCGCCATCGACCACGCCCCCTGCGTCTGCGAAGGCCGCACCGCCGTATATGCTCATGTTTCCAGCAAAACGCTGCGGTGCCAACACAGGTGCTTGATTCGGCATCGCATCTACGGCACGTCTATCTGCAGCAATGTCAGCAGCCAGGGTCACCGTCGTTCGGTAATGATAGCGAGGCAATCCGCCTGCAGACCGGTGGGGTGTACCGGCCGCTTCGCTCAAAATTAACGCATCGATCGCAACGCGATCCGGGCGACCACCGGCATCAGACGCCTCCAGTGGTTGGGGCTTCAGCTCCAAGACATAGTGATCGGCCAGCCCATCATCAAAGACGATGCCCTTGAGGGCGCGGTAGTCATCCACGCGCAGGTAGCGATAGCCAGGCACCAGCTGTTCACAGGCATTGACCATCCAGCTCACGGCGCAGACCGTAGGCAACACCGCGTTGCCGCCGATCACGTGGTCACGCAGAAACGGATTGGCCGCCACTGACAGTTTTCGCCTTATGCGGCGGGCGCCCGAGCTGCCATTGCCGGCAACTGCGGAGGGGAGCGGCCTGATTGCTTTGCCGACAACGACCTGCGTTGCAGCAGCGCGCGTCCCGATATCGCGTCCCTCCACCAGATCAGCTAGAAGCGCTGTGCCGGCGTCCACCGGGATGACGTCAATGTCTCGCGCTTCGAGCTGTCTTCGCAACGCGGGCGTGACCATGCCGCCATCCCAGGGACCCCAATCTACAGCAAGAACGCGGCAGTGAGGGGCTTGTCGGCGCGCCCAGTGCGCCACCTTGTTCAGAATCTCGTTTGCTACGGCATAGCCGGCCTGGCCAACATTGCCGTAGAAGCCGGCGACCGAAGAGAAGAGGACCAGAAACGAGAGCTGGTCTAGCGGTACCGAGGTCAAAAGGTTCCGAAGGCCGTCCACCTTTACGGAGACCACCCGTTCGAAGTCGGCCAGGGCTTGGTCCTTGACAAGCTTGTCGGCCAACACCCCGGCGCCATGGACAACGCCGGTGATGGGACCAAGCTTTGCGGCTGCCTCTGCTACGGCTGCTCTGAGGCCGGCAGCATCGGTGACATCAGCCTGGGCGTAGATGGCCAAGCCACCGCCCGCTGTCACGGCATCCAGCGTCTCCTGTATCTCTCGCTGGGACTGAACATCGCGCACCATCTTCTGCAGGCGCCGCGGGTTTGGCTCCTCACCGTCAGCTTTGAGCGCAGCCATCGCAGCCTGCATCAGAGCCGCATCATCCGACAGGCCCTGCGCCCACGTAGGGTCGACGCTGCCGTCGAAATGACTACGTCCCACCAGAATGAAGCGGCTGTGAAACCGTTTCGCCAGTGCGATGACGCAGGCAGCCGTGATACCCTTCGCGCCACCGCTGACTAGGAATACGGTCTCCGGCATCGGCGTCGGGAGTGGGTCAGTAAGCACCATCGGTCATCTCCTCTGTGCCCGACTCAACTTCGGCCACCAGGGTAACACGTCGCCCCTCCCCCCAGCCGACTTCGGAGATCGCGCGATTTGGATCCAGTACCTCAGCAACCACGGCATCGGCTGCCGCATCTGTCGCCAGTTCGGGGGCAAGGTCGATAGCGCGAGATACGACCACAGGCCACTCTAGGCGCAGCGTCTTGGTCAAGCCGGTCATACCTGCCGCCGCCGTCAAGCCATCCGCGGCGCCGGTCATGCTAAGGGCGCCGTCCAGTCGAACGACGGTAAAGAAACCACCCCATGACTGGCGCGCTGCGTCGGTCAGTGAATCGGACAGATGCTTGGCCAGCAGGAATGCGAGTCGCACATCGTCCCTGTCTGCTAGGCCCGCTAAGACTCCGCCGCGAGAACACGGCGGCGGACCATCAAGACCGGCGCCATAAGGGACCTGAGTAGGCGATGTGGGCAACGCTCCAACCATTGCCGTGCACGTGACCACACAGCCCGCGACAGGACCATACGACGCGCGAACTTCATCGAGGGCTGCCCGCACAGCAGCCTCCGTCGTATTCTCCAAGAACACGACCGGCGAGTCCACGTAGGCAGGCATCCCTGATGACGGGCGCAGCAGCACCATGGGCCAGCCCATCGCCTGGAGACGACGCGTCAACGCCGGCACAAGGTCGGTTCCATCATCGACCACCAGGAAGACGTGCGCCTCAGGCAACTCAAACTCCAAGATATCGGGGGCGGGTAGCGGCCTTAGGCGTACCTCTGCGATTGGCCCGAAGGCAGTCTCAGCTTCGGCAACGCCAAGGAGCTCCCGCTCTACACTTTTTTTGGGTCGCCTATCCTGACGGCGGCACCCACCTCGGCACCGTGGTCGCCGTTTCCTCCGTCGTGGGCCATATAGTTGAGGATCTGTGCCAATGTCCGCAGCTCGGCCAGCACATCGGTCTCAACCTCAGGCAGGTCAGGATGCCGGTCTTGGAGGGAACCGAGGATCTCGACACGCTTGATCGAGTCAATCCCGAGGTCCGCCTCCATATCCATGTCGAGTTCCAACATCTCTGCGGGATAGCCGGTCTTGTCGCTGACGATCTCAAGGAGCTCCTGACTGAGCACTGTCACGTCGACTGTGCCGGTGGGCGCTGCAGCCGGGCTGACAGGCAAAGCATCCTCATCCAATGAGTTAGGCGAGCTGGAAGGGGCCGCGCCGGTCGGCACCCCTATCACCGGGTCTGTACTCGTCGCTTTGGACATATAGTCAAGAATCTGGGCCAGGGTGCGCAGCTCGGCCAGGATATCAGTCTCAACATCGGGTAGGCCGGGATAGGCATCCTGGAGCGCGCCCAGTATCTCGACCCGCTTGATGGAATCGATTCCCAAATCCGCTTCCATGTCCATGTCCAAGTCCAGCATCTCGGCAGGATACCCCGTCTTGTCACTGACAATGTCAAGCAGCGCAGCACTGAGCTCTCCTGCACTGAATGCCGCACTTGATGCCTGCTGCTGGACGGAGGTTGCGACGGCGATTCCTGGTTCGACCGCTGCAGCGAACGCCGCTGGCAAAACCTGGCTGTCAGGCTGACTCCGATCAATGCTGGGCGCCGCCTGGGTCTCTCTTACGATGGATGCGGTCTGTGGTGCCATAGCAGGGCGTGATGGAGAAACGGTGAGAGCGGCAGACGCACTTTCCACGCGGGCATGGCCATCTCTATGCCCAGCGTCGCTATGCCTATGCCCATCCGCACCGTTGTGGCCATAACCTTGGCCATTGCCATGGCTATGCCCATTACCGTTGGCGCTCAGGGCGGCACCGTAATGGCTTTGCAGCAGCTCAATGAAGGCCTGGGCATAGCTGGCCTGCTGTTGCAGGAATTGCCCGTGGAGATCCAACGTCTCCGACTGGTGCGTGTGAAACTGCGCAACACTGCGATTGAGGCTCTGCAGAACCTGCAGCAGCACCTCTGCCCGTTCGCCTGTCGTGTTACCGGCAGTGAACAGCGCGCCCTGCTCCTGCATCAGCGCAGCGAAGATGTCGGCGTAGGACGCCTGGTTGCTGAGATATTGCTGATGCACCCGCAGCATCTCACTCTGGTGGTCGTAGGATTGCGCAAGGCCACGCTCCAATCCCTCGAGGACACGACCGTAATCCTTGACGGCAACCTGGGGTGCGCCCACCTTGTTGGGACCGGAAAGCGCCGTCTCAGGCACAGCAAACGCTGCGGCGGCTTGGACAGGCGTCCTATCGTGGCCATTGCCGTTGTGGTCAGCGCTCGTGCTGGCCCCCGGGGTGAACGAGCCCGTCCGCAGGCCATCTCCCGCCGAAGCGGTGTTGTGTACTGCCGCAGCGGTGGTGTCGACCGCGGTGAGCCCCTTCCCGCTGTCAGCCAGCGCTTCCTCAAAGGCTTTCTCCCGTGCCGCACTGACGTAGTTGGCACCATTCAAGCTGATCTTGTAGGCCACAGTCATCCTCCTTGCTCTATGCACCGGCGCTATGTACCGGCATAGTGACCCTGAGAGGTGAGTGAAGGTCGTAGGGATCCACATCATCGAGTTCCAAGCCAACTACACGGAGCTGGACCACCGCCTCCCGGAATTGCCGGTCGCTCGACTTGCTACGACTGGGATTCAGGGCGATAGCTATGTACGGCTTGCCATCCAGAATGTCCTCTACCAGGCCCGTCGCAATGCGCCGCGGACCACACTCAACGAAGATCCTCCCCCCAGCGGCGTAGACGTTCTCGATCTGGCGCTTGAAGAGCACGGGATTGAGAATGTGATTGGCCAGAAGCGCCTTTGCTTCCTCGGGATCCTTGGGGTAGGGCTCCCCTGTCGTGTTCGAGTAGACCACCACGTCTGACGTTTGGAACAACGTCGGGGCTACAGCCTCAGCAAACGGCTTGGACGCGTGCTCCACCAACGGCGTGTGGAACGCCGCCGACACGGGCAGGATCGTCACTTTGAAGCCCTTAGCCGTGAGGACGTCGTGCGCCGCCTGTATATCGGCTGTCGGTCCCGCCAACACCACCTGTGAGTTGGAGTTCTGGTTAGCGATCACGACACGGCCAAAAGCCGCGACCTCACGCTCCACGTCACTTAGCGCACCCTGGACGGCGGCCATACCGCCTGCGTCGAAGTCCGGGTTGGCCGGCGGTCGCATCGCCTTGCCACGCGCCTTGACCAAGCGCATGAAGTCGTCATCCCGCAACACGCCACCAGCCCAAAGCGCGGAAAGCTCACCAAAGCTATGCCCTGCTGTGAAGTTCGGACGAAAGCCGGCCTGGTGTAGCAAGCGGAAGAGCCCTGCACTGAAGACACCGATGCCGGCCTGGGCATAGTCGGTTGCTTGGAGGGCTTCATTTTGCTGCGCCACCGTCTCCGCGTCGAAGGCCGGCGGCGCGAAGACAACGGTCGATAGCTTTGCTTGACCTTCTGCCTCGAAACGTGCATCCATATCGGCGTAGACCTCGCGCAGTGGCGGGAAGTTGACCGCCAGCTCGCGTCCCATGTTGACGTACTGTGCGCCCTGTCCGGGGAACAAGGCGACAACGCTGTTGGTTGGATCCAGCCCTTCCCGGCGGTATGTGATACCCTTGGGGTGTTCCCAGCTGTCGGACTCCGGACGCATCCGCAACATCTTCACGGCACCCTCAAGCAGGTCTCGCGCCTCGTCTAGGCTGTCCGCCACGAAACCCAGCCGCGCTGCCGCCACAGGGATCCTCGGGGCGCGACTTGAGGTCGTCAGCGCGGCAAAGCTCTCCTCCCGATCTGTACCTTGTAGATCCTGCAATCTCTCCTCACAGAGGTTCAACAACGCCGCCGGATCAGCGGCATAAAGGATCACGGGCTGCGCCACACGACAAAGGCGATAGGCGGACCGGTGATGTGTACCGGCTGCGTACTCGGCGCTGTACTCCTCAAGCACGACGTGGTAGTTCGTGCCACCGAAACCGAAAGCGCTGACGCCGGCACGTCGTGGGGTGTTGGGGCCGGGCCGAATCCAGGGACGGGTCTCAGTATTGATGTAGAAGGGCGAAGCCCCAAGGTCGAAGGCTGGATTCGGTTTGTCCACGTTGAGCGTCGGCGGGAGCACTTTCTGATCCAGGGCTAGGGCAGCTTTGATCATCCCCGCGGCGCCGGCAGCCGCCTTCGTGTGCCCAATCTGGGATTTCACGCTACCCAAGGCAATGGTTTGGCCGTGGCCATTCTCGGAACCGAAGACCTGCATCAGACCGGCAAACTCAGCGGGATCACCCGCCCGTGTGCCGGTACCGTGTGCCTCTATCAGGCCGACTGACAGCGGCGACACACCGGCATCCGCGTATGCTCGCCGGAGTGCTAGGGCCTGGCCTTCGGGCCGAGGCGCGTAGATGCTCTTGTAGCGACCATCGCTTGAGGCTCCGATGCCACGGATGACAGCGTAGATCCGGTCGCCGTCGCGCTCCGCATCCGTCATTCGCTTGAGCACGAGCATGCCGATGCCTTCTCCCACCATCATGCCGTCCGCATCGGCGTCAAACGGACGCGGCACCTCACCCTGGGAGAAGGCAGGCGTCTTGCTGAAGCACATGTAGGTGAATGCAGAGTTGTCGGTGTCCACACCACCCGTGATCATCATATCGGCGCGGCCCTCCAACAACTGGCTGATGGACATCTTGATGGCGCTCAAGCTGCTGGCGCAGGCCGCATCGACCACGCAGTTCATACCACCCAGGTCAAAGCGATTGGCGATGCGACCCGCGATCACATTGCCCAGGAGACCTGGGAAAGCATTCTCGTTCCACTCTATGTAAGCCAGCTTCATCTTATCTACGATTTCCGCGACCGTGTCATCGGGTAGGCCATAGCTCCTGAGCACGCGCTCCCACACAGGGTACTGAAGCCTGGCGGTTAGCGGCGTGATCAACTTCTGTCCCCCAGCAACACCCAGAACGACCCCTGTCCGGGACCGGTCAAAGACACGACCGGACCGGTGATGTGTACCGGCCTTCCCCGACTCACCGATTTCCTCACCGTATCCCGCATCAATCAGCACGTCCCGCGCAACCACCAGCCCCAGAAGCTGAGAGACGTCAGTGACCTCCAGGATGTTGGGAGGAATTCCGAACTCCAGAGGATCGAAATCGATGTCGGGCAGGAACCCACCGCGCTTGCAGTAGACCTTGTCACGAGCAGCAAGATCGGGATCGAAGTAGTCCTCGACCTGCCATCGAGATCGGGGCACCTCGGTGATGCAGTCGATCTTGTTCAGGATGTTGTCCCAGAAGGTTTCCGCGTTGCTAGATTGTGCGAAAATGCCCGCCAGCCCGATGATGGCAATCGGCGTGGTCCGCAATGAGCTGGTGGTCACGGGCGTCTGATCCACATCAATACCTATCTGGCTGTCCACGCTACACCTCTCCGTTCCCAGAGCCGGTTTCGAGCCAAGACGATGCACAAAGCGCAGATCAGCTTGAGGAGATCTCCAATCACAAAGGGAAGGAATCCCAGCATCAGCACGCGCTTTAGACCGACGAAAAGCGCCAGCCAAGGCAACCCAACCAGATAGATAAGCACGTTACCGGTGAGCAGGGCCAGAAAAACGCCCATGCACCGGTGAAGTGTACCGGCGGGATGCTGTCCCCATCCCTTCTCCATCAACAGGCTTACCGCAGTAGCCCCGACAACGAAGCCGACCAGGTAACCACCGGTGGGACCCATCAAGGAGCTACCCGCGAACCGGTGAAGTGCACCGGCGAAGTAGGGCAAGCCCGCGCTTCCGGCGAGCAAGTAGAGCCCAAAGCTCGACCAGATGTACGGCCGCGGCAGCAGCGCACCAGCAAGCAGCACAACAAGCGTCTGTGCCGTCACAGGGACTGGGCTGAAGGGAACCGGCGCGCGAACCTGCGCGCTCAGGGCGAGAAGGTAGGACAGCGGGATGGCGATAGCGATGTGCCGAAGCCATCCCCAACCTATCTTGCTCACAGAAACGGCAAGGCTCGTTCGCGGATGATAGCTCGTGTGTTCATCCGCACTGGTGATGTTTACCGGCATCATAGTTTTTCCTCCTGAGTGAATGATGCACCGGTGATGCTTACCGGCGCACCGGTGATGCGTACCGGCTCGTTCCAGCACTAAGTGCCGAAGCGTCGTCACAGGCCACACGCACCAGAGGGGCGTCTTTCCCCACCTGATCGCCCGCCGAGACGTGCATAGCAATGACGCGGCCTGCGCAGGGGGCCCGCAGCTGCATCTGCATCTTCATAGATTCCTGGGTCAGCAGCGTCTGGCCCTCCTCGACCTCCTGGCCCAGATCAACGCACACCTCGACGATGAGCCCCGGCATCGGTGCGCGCACATCGCCTCCTGTGTCTGCGAAGGCCGCATCCTTGGGCCCACGCAAACGCTGGCGCGTCCAAGGCTCTGTATCGGCGCAGTCCACACGGGCCACGATACGATGACCGTTGACCACTACCTCGTAGTCAGCGTGGTCTGTGATCTGGAAGTACATCTCGGTGCTCCGCGATTCGCGCCGGAAGAGATGGAGACCGTTGCCGTTCAGCGAAGCGAACTCGAAAGTAACTGGCTCGTCATTGACCAGCAACCCCGTCTGGTTGACCTCCACGCGGTACTCGGCTCCCCCCACGGATACTGTGTATCGTGCCATATCAACCCACCTTTCTTGAATCACGTGAACCGGTGACCGGTGACCGGTGAAGTGTACCGGCGCGGTCTACATCTGCTCTCGCCAGGCCGTCGTGCGCCATGCGCCGGCGAAAGCCCCAGAAGGCGTTCTTTCCTGGCCGGTACGCTGACCGACCCGCTGCCGGTGGGCGAGAAACGCTGCAGCGGCAGCGATATCTCGAATCAGGTCATGGGATTGGCTTGCTCCGGTGATGTATACCGGCCCGGATTGCGGCGCTAGCCGGTCTAGGAAGGTTGTGTGGATCTCGCCGTCTATGAACCGCCGATCAGCCAATATCTGCTGGAGGAAAGCGAGATCCGTGACGACCCCACCGATCTGATACTCGCCCAACGCGCGCCTAAGTCGCTGGATCGCGGTCTCACGGGTATCGCCCCAGGCAATCACTTTGGCCAACAGCGAGTCATAGTCAGTGGTGATCTGCAGGCCCTGATAGAGCGCGCTATCGACCCGGATGCCGGGGCCTCCGGGTTCCTTCAGATATGTGATCTCCCCTGTGGTCGGAAGGAACTGGTTGACCGGATCCTCCGCGATCACGCGCGCCTCAACGGCTGCGCCGCGCAGCACGATCTCATCCTCCTGATATCGAAGGGCACGCCCGGCGGCTAACGCCAGTTGCGCCTCTACCAGATCCAGGCCCGTCACCATCTCCGTCACCGGATGCTCGACCTGGATGCGCGGATTGATCTCAATGAAGTAGAAGGCACCGTCTGGGGCGAGTAGGAACTCCACCGTGCCAAGGCTCCGATAGCGAAGGGCTGCACTCAAGCGCGCGGCAGCCTCAAGGAGACCGGTGCGCTGGGCCTCGGTCAGCCGTGCGGCCGGCGACTCCTCAATCAGCTTCTGCCGGCGCCGTTGGATCGAACACTCGCGCTCCCCCAGGCAGAGAATCCGCCCTGTGCCGTCGCCCAGGATCTGTACCTCGATATGGCGCGCCGGTGAGAGATAGGGCTCCAGATAGACCCCGTCGTCGCCAAAGGCTGCCATCGCTTCGCGACGCGCCGCAGAGACCGCGGCAGGCAGGTCCCTTGCTGCGTGAACCAACCGAATGCCCCTTCCCCCACCGCCTGTCACAGCCTTCACCAACACTGGGTACGTAAGGTCCGCACCAAATGCC
>JAFGNI010000051.1 GCA_016927095.1 Anaerolineae bacterium
CCGGTACCCAGGAACTTGATCGGAACTCCGGTGACCGCCCGCATACTGATCGCTGCGCCACCGCGCGCGTCACCATCCACCTTCGTCAAGATCAGACCGGTGAGCCCAACGCGCTGGTGAAAACCCTCGGCGATATGGACCGCTTCTTGGCCCGTCATCGCATCCGCCACCAGGAGCACTTCGATCGGGTGCACGCGATCGCGGATGGCGACCAGCTCCGACATCATCGCATCGTCGATCTGCAACCGCCCTGCCGTGTCCAGTAGGATCACGTCTGCACCCCGTGACCGCGCATGCTCCAGGCTGCGAAAGCAGATATCCGGAGGCTTGGCGCCGTTACTCTCGCTATACACCGGAACATCAAGCTGACGCCCAAGGACCTCCAACTGCGTGATCGCCGCGGGCCGGTAGATATCGGCTGCGACCATCAGCGGATAGTGCCCCTGTGATCGCAAATGCAGCGCCAGTTTGGCGACCGTTGTCGTCTTGCCCGAGCCCTGAAGCCCGACCAGCATGATCACGTACGGCGCCCGCCCCCTCAGCTCCATTCGCCCCGGCGCCCCAAGTGTCTCCACCAGCTCCTGATGGACGATCTTGACGACCTGCTGTGCCGGGTTCAGGGCACGTGACACCGCCTCTCCGACGGCCTTCTCACGGACCCGCGCAACGAAGTCCTTGACAACCTTATAGTTGACGTCAGCTTCCAAGAGCGCAAGGCGGATCTCTCGAAGGACGGCCTGGACATCTTCCTCCCGCAGGACACCGCGCTTGCCCAACCGGTTGAAGACGTCCTGAAGTTTCTCGCTCAGCGACTCAAACATAGATTCCTGTGATTGGCCTACCTTCCAGTGTCCCCCATTCTAATGGATAATGCGGAATCGTCAAGCACAAAATCCATCAGCACGGTCGTCGAATCCGACAAGGTTTATTACAGGACATACTCAGCACAGCCCGCGCTCTCATCACAGCCACCGTCCTCGAACCTTGTCAAACCTCTCGTTCACGGCATAATGACCGACGGATGGAAGCAGAACGTGGGGTCGAGCCCCAGGCGCGTCCGTCCACTATACCAGAGATGACATCAGAGGTACACAGTCTATGACGACAAGGCAGACGCCTGTCTCCATGATCCGATCGCTGATCGTGATCAACCGAGACCGCAAGCGGGCCCGCAGTCGCACCGGGTTCAACCTCGTTTACCGTATCCTCGGCCTCGTCGTGCTCATCACGACACTGGTCTCGCTGCTTTTCGTGGGCATGTCCGTCGGCGCTGCCGCAGGTGCCTACACGATGATCACCGAAGGCTTGCCGACACCTGACGCCGTCGCGGAGGCGAGCATTGAGACCTTCGAGACTACGAAGATCTATGCATGGGGCCCCGACACCAATGGCGATGGGCAGAAAGACCCTACACTTATCTATGAAGTGATCGATCCCAACGCCGGTGACCGTAACTGGATTCCGGTCTCAGAGATGCCGGAACACATCATCTGTGGGACCATCGCGATGGAGGATCGTACCTTCTGGACAAACCCGGGCTTCAACTTCCGCGGGATCGTCAGAGCTTTCGTCGACAACCTGCAGGGGGGCGATGTCCAGGGTGGCTCCTCCATCACGCAGCAGGTCGTCAAGAACACGGTGATCCCGCTTGAGGAGCGCTTCGAGATCAGTTATGCCCGAAAGATCAAAGAAGTGCTGATCTCGCTTGAGCTCACGCGGCTCTATGAGAAAGAGACCATCCTCGAGTGGTACATCAACACCAACCTCTACGCTAACCTGGCGTACGGCATCGACGCGGCTGCTCGCGTCTACTTCGGCAAGTCAGCGAAGGATCTGACGCTCTCTGAAGCCGCCACCCTCATCGCGATTCCGCAGTACCCGCTCCTCAATCCCTTCGACGCCCCAGAGGATGCGCTGAGGCGCAAGAACATCGTCCTGGGTCGTATGGTGGAGGAAGGGTGCATCACCAGCGAGGAGGCCGAAGTCGCTGAGGCCGAACCATGGAAGTTGGCCAAGTCCAGCGTGCGCTATGACATCAAGGCGCCTCACTTCGCAATGTACGTCCGGCGCCTGCTCGAGGATACCTATGGCCCTGAGGTCGTCGCCGGCGGCGGACTGCGCGTCTACACCACGCTCGATCTTGAGCTCAACGTCCAGGCTGAGTGTGCCATCCAGACCTACCTTCGCATCCTCTCCGGGGAGGATCCGACCATAGTGATCCCCGAAGCACTTGCAGCCGGTTGCGAAGCTGCACACTACCTGCCTGACTATCCGGCCAACCGCGTAGGGCAGGACTTCAACGTCAAGAACTCCGCCCTTGTCGCCATTCGCCCGACCACGGGTGAGATCCTGGCAATGGTGGGTAGCGCCGACTATTGGAATGAAGAGATTGATGGAAAGTTCAATGTCGCGGCGGATGGATTGCGCCAGCCCGGCTCGTCGTTCAAGCCCTTCACCTACGTCACCTTCCTCGCCCAGGGCCACAACGCCGCGTACATGTTCCTCGATGTGCGCAAGGCCTTCGACCAGGGCGCGGGAATGGCACCCTATGTGCCCGAGAACTTCACGCGTACCTACAACGGCCCGGTAAGCCTACGTGCCGCGCTCGCCCGTTCGCTCAACATCCCCGCCGTCGAGGCTATGTCGATCGCAGGTATCGATAACGTCCTCAGAACTGCTCATCGGATGGGCATCACCACCCTTGATCAGAGTCTCGATCACTACGGCCTCAGCCTCACCCTCGGTGGTGGTGAGGTCAAGCTCATCGATGAGACGTTCGCGTTTGGCGTCTTCGCCAACAATGGCACTATGTACGGTGCCCCGGTCCCGGAGGACGAGCTGCGTCCCAACTTCCGCGAGCTCAATCCCGTGGCCATCCTTCGCGTCGAGGATCGCAATGGCAGAGTCCTCTATCAGATGGAACAGCCTGAGTCGCGCCAGATCCTTGAGCCACGGCTGGCCTATCTGATGACCGACATCCTGTCTGATCGCCAGGCCCGCATTCCCGGTTTTGGCTCGCCCAACGCACTGGAGCTGTCCAACAACCGTCCCGCTGCCGCTAAGACCGGCACGACGAACAACTTCACCGACAACTGGACGGTGGGTTATACCCCTCAGTTGGTCGTGGGCGTCTGGCAGGGCAACAAAGATGGTGATGACTACATGATCAACACGAC
>JAFGNI010000423.1 GCA_016927095.1 Anaerolineae bacterium
TACGACAAGTGGAGCCATCGCAAGCTGTTGGTGGCCTCCAGGTACAATCTGACGCTCAAGCGCGGTTGGGACGAGATGTGGGTTTGGGCGACCGATCTGGTTGGTGGGCAGCCTGCCGGCGGGCTCAAACTGACCGCCGTGGACACTTACGGCACGGCGCTCGCCTCCGCGATGACCGACGCGGATGGCTTGGCTCGCTTCTCCCTCGATACGACGAACGACGTTTACGTCGTGGCGCAGGAGCCCTTTGTGCTGGCCGGGACGGCTTGGGATTGGAGCACGGGCATCAGCCCGTGGGACTTTGGCCTGGAGTCGGAGGCCGCGTATCCACATCACCGCGCGCACGTCTACACTGACCGGCCCATCTACCGGCCCGGGCAGACCGTCTACTTCCGTGGTGTCGTGCGTATGGAGGACGACGTGCAGTACAGCCTGCCGGAGGGGCGCCGGATCGAGGTCAACATCTATGACGCGACGGGGGAAGAGATCTATAACGAGATGTTGGAACTGGACGAGTTCGGCGCTTTCCACGGCAAAGTGGCGTTGACGGAGGGGGCATCGCTGGGCGGATACTATATCAGTGCCCGGCTGGGTGAAGATGGCTTCTCGGCCATGTTCCAGGTCGCTGCCTACCGCCCGCCCGAGTTTGAGGTGACTGTCACGCCGCGTAAGACAGAATTAGCAGCCGGGCAGATCACACAGGCTGACGTCGAGGTGAGCTACTTTTTCGGCGGTCCCGTCGCCGACGCATCCGTCGAGTGGCGCATCCTGGCCGCGCCCTATCGCTTCGAGCCGGCCCAATTCGGGCGTTACGACTTTACTGACGGCGACGACCCGTGGATCTGCCGCTGGTGTTGGTGGTGGGAGGAGCCCGCGCCCGAGTTCGTCCTCGGTGGCTCCGGGTCAACGAATGCCAAGGGCCAGTTGACCGTCGTCCTGCCGGCGCAGGTGATGACCGGCGGACGGCGGCTGACGATCGAGGCGACGGTCTATGGCCGGGACGGGCAGGTCATCTCCGGCCGCGGCGACGTCGTGGTGCACAAGGGCGAGTTCTACGTGGGGTTGGCACCGCAGCAGGTCGTCGGCGAGGCCGGCGAGGAGATGGCGGTGGACGTGGTGACCGTCGATTGGGCGGGCGAGCGCCTGCCCGGTCAGGACTTGGCGGTCGAGGTCTACCGCCGCGAGTGGATCAACACGTTTGTGGAGAACGAGTGCGGAGACTCCGTCTCCGACTGCGGCGGTCACTGGGAGTGGGAGACGAAAGACACACTGGTCTATTCCGGCAAGCTGACTACCGATGCCCGCGCCGAGGGGGTGGCTGCCTTCGCGCCGGAGGAAGGCGGCTCCTACCGCGTCGTCGTCAGCGGACGCGACTCGCGCGAGCGATCGGTGCGCAGTTCCACTTGGGTGTGGGTCAGCGGGCGGGAGTATGTCTCCTGGCAGCGGCAGAACAACGACCGCGTCAACCTCATCAGCGACAAGACGTCCTACGTCCCCGGCGAGACGGCCGAAATCCTGATCCCCAGCCCGTTTGCGGGCGAGCACTGGGCGTGGATCACCGTCGAGCGCGGCGGGATTCTGAAGCAGGAGGTGCTGCAACTGGAGAGCAATTCCACTGTCTACCGGCTGCCCATCACTGCGAATCACGCGCCCGATATCTACGTCTCCGCTGTCATCTTCAAGGGACCTGACGCAACCGAGCCGGTGGCAACGCACAAGGTGGGTTACGTCATGCTGACGATCGAGCCGGTGGTGCAGACGCTGAACGTCACGCTGACTCCATCCGTCGATCAGGCGGGGCCGGGCGACACGGTTTCCTTTGACGTGCAGGCGCACGACGCCGACGGCAATCCGGTGCAAGCCGCCTTTTCCCTCGATCTGGTGGACAAGGCGGTGCTGAGCCTGCAGCCGCGCACGCCGGACGCGATCAACGCGGCGTTCTACGGACGGCGTGGGTTGGGTATTTCGACTTATAGCGGCATGAGCATCTCTATCAACCGACTGCTGGAGGAAGAGATCGAGGACCTGAAGGAGATGGCATTGGGGATGGGGGGTGGGGGAGAGGATGTTCCCACAACGGGCGGCGGGGGAGAGGAGCTTCCCCCAGCGCCTTCGGCCACGCCGGTGGCTGAAGGGGAGGCTCCTGCTGCGGATCGCGCCGCATCCAAGGAATCCGTGCTCCCGCCCGGCGTCGAGCTGCGGGAAGAGTTCGCGGACACCGCCTTCTGGGACGCCACCGTCGTCACAGATGGGAGCGGTCGGGCCACCGTCGAGATCGCGCTGCCCGATAATCTCACCACCTGGGTCTTGCGCGGCGTCGGCGCGACAACCGACACGCAGGTGGGCGAGGGAACGGTCGAGTTGCTGGTCACCAAGCCGCTGCTGGTGCGGCCCGTGACGCCGCGCTTCTTCGTCGTGGACGACCGGGTGCAACTGGCGGCGCTGGTGAGCAATAATACCGGGAAGGCGCAGAAGGTTGAGGTCACGCTGCTTGCCGATGGAGTGCGAATCGACGGCGAGGCAAGCCAGCAGGTCAGCATACCGGATGGTGGCGAGGCCAAGGTGACGTGGTGGGTGGAGGTGAAGGATGTGGAGGTGGTCGAGGTGGTGATGAGCGCCGTGGCCGGTGAATACTCGGATGCCGCCAAGCCGCGTTTAACCACTGGTCCCGGCGGCACGCTCCTGGTCTATCGCTACACCGCGCCAGAGATCGTGGGCACCGGCGGGCAACTGGTGGGCGAGGACGCGCGCACCGAGGCGATCGCGCTGCCGCCCAAGTACGACGACCGGCAGGGCGAGCTCTCCGTGCGGCTCGATCCGTCGCTGGCGGCGGGGATGCGCGACGGTCTGACTTATTTGGAGCACTACCCCTACGAATGTACCGAGCAAATAGTGTCACGGTTTCTGCCGAATGTGTTAACGTATCAGGCGTTAAAGAGATTGGAGATTAGAGATCAGGAGTTGGAGGCCAGGCTGCCCGGGTTGGTCGAGCAGGGGGTGGACAAGCTCGTCCTGCGGCAGAATGGCGACGGCGGCTGGGGCTGGTGGTATGCGGGCGAGAGCAACCCCCACCTGAGCGCCTACGTCGTCTTTGGACTGGTCCTGGCGCAGGAGGCCGGGTTCGAGGTGCCCGCGAGTGTGCTCCAGCGCGGCCTGTCTTACCTGGAGAGCACGCTGGTGAGCGCGCGCAATCTGCAATCCTATCGCGAGGCCAACCGGCAGGCGTTCGTGCTCTACGTGATGGCCGAGGCCGGCGAGACGAAGCGCGTCAGCGAGTATGTAGGCGACCTGTTCGACCGTCGCGATAAGCTCAACCACTATGGCCGTGCTTTCCTGGCGATGACGATGGGGCTGGTCGATGCCGGCGACAGTCGCGTCAAGACGCTGCTCTCCGACCTGCAGAACGACGCCATCCTCAGCGCCACCGGCGCGCACTGGGAGGAGGCCAACTACGACTGGTGGGCGATGAACACCGACACGCGCTCCACGGCGGTCATCCTGGACGCACTGGTGCATCTCGATCCCGACAACGCGCTGATCCCGCAGGTGGTGCGCTGGCTGATGGTCGCCCGCCAGGACGGCATCTGGGAGACGACGCAGGAGACGGCCTGGGCGCTCGTCGCTCTCACCGACTGGATGGTGGTCACCGGCGAGCTGGAAGGCGAGTACGAGTATGGCGCGTGGCTCAACGGCGACATCCTGGCCGAGGGCACGGTGACGCCGGCCACTATCGACGAATCGGTGCACCTGCGCGTGGGCGTGGCCGAGCTGCTGGCCGATGCGAGCAATCTGCTGACCATCGCGCGCGGGCCTGGCGAGGGACGCTTGTACTACACTGCACACCTCAAGGTCTACCTGCCGGTGGAAGAGATCGAGCCGCTCAACCGGGGCGTCATCGTCCAACGCCGCTACGTCGACCCCGAATGTACACAAGGCCCCAAGTGTCCGGAAGTGGAGCAAGCCGCCGTCGGCGACGTGGTGCAGGTGCGGCTGACCATCATCGCGCCGCACGATCTTTACTACGTGGTGGTCGAAGATCCATTGCCCGCCGGGGCCGAGGCGATCGACACCAGCCTGGCGACGACGAGCCTGGTGGCAGA
>JAFGNI010000424.1 GCA_016927095.1 Anaerolineae bacterium
CGGCTCGAAGTCGTCGCCCCACGGGAAGCGCAGGCCTTTGGGGCCGCGCGCGGCGTACTCCCACTCGGCCTCTGTGGGGAGGCGCCCGCCCACATGGTGGCAGTAGGCCGCTGCCTGGTTCCAGAAAACGGTCGTTACAGGGAAGTCCGGTTGTTGATCCATGGGGCCCTGGCGCTCCATCACGGGCGCCGTCGCGTCGCAGACGCCGGCGTCTACGCACATCCGGTACTGCGCCACGGTGACTTCCGTCTGATCGATCCAGTAGGCATCCAGGGCGACCGCATGTGCCGGTTGCTCCGGCGCGAAGAGCTCCTCCGTGCAGATGCCGTCGTACGAGTCGTAGGCCTCGCAGAGCGCCACGTACGCCGCCACGTCGTCGTCGGTGCTCCCCATTTTGAAGCGCCCGGCGGGGACGTAGACCATCGTCATACCGTCGGTCTCCCTGGTACGCGTCGTGCCAGCAGCGACCGTCAGGTCGCTGTCCGCTTCTATGGTATCGGTGTCGTCACCCACACCACTTCGGGCGCCCGGCACCAGCGTCGCCGATGCCAAGATGGTCGCCATTTCCTCCTGAGCTTTGGCAGGCACGGCGACCGCGGCATAGTCAACGTCCGGATTCGGCGCCGGCTCCAGCTGGACATAGAAGATCAGGGATCCGGCCTCAGCTCCGACCGTGATTGCCTTGTCCGTGCCTTCGTAGACGAGCACCTGCTGATCCGCTTCCTGGCCTAGGAAGACGACGGTTCCTCGCTCAACCAGGTCGCCTGCGCTGCGCCCGCTCGGGCCCAGCACATAGGGTTCGTCCTCAGACTTCACCTGGATGACAAGCCAGAGGTCGTCTCGCATCAGACGGATCTCCACGGGGGCGCTGCCGCCGGCGGCTTCTCGCCCGGCAGGAAGCTCAGTCAGCCCCCACGTAACGGGGTAGCGGAAGGTGAAGCCGTAGGTGTCATTGGTATAGCTGGCCCACTCAGGTTTGGCGTCCGGCGTTGGCTGAGCGGTTGGGGTCGGAGAGACCAGAACCCCTGCGGGCGTAGGGTTGTCCGGCGCCGTGGTGGGTGTCGGGCCAACGGCCGACTGCGCCGGGTCCGCGCTGCATCCTGCCAGACCCAGACCCAGTAGCAGCACGACAAGGGCCATCATTCGATAGGTAGCTTGTTGCATCTCTTTACCTCCTGAAGCTTGGTTGTGTGCATCCATGGCCATCCTAGGCTTCAGGCGTTACAACGGTATGGCAGCGCTGGTGCAGGTCTGCAACACACTGTCACGGTCGGGTAGCAGTCTGGGCGCGTCAGGGATAGGGGGCAAAGGAGCTCAGAATCGCTTCAGCTTCCTCCTGGATGGGTTCGGAGAGCTGGAAGTCCTCGTGGTTTAGAACTGAGTTCTGGTCCTGCGCGAGAATGATGAAGAAGTCGAGGTCGGATGTCTGGTGGCGGAACAAGATCTGGTCCACTTGGCTCCCAGATGACAAGACCTGTGCCGTGATGGCTTCGCCCATGAACAAGAGCGAGCCCTGGTTGGCAGCCTCACCGACCGAAGTCCTTCCCACGCCGAGGTCGTGGTCCTCACCGATGCGCTGAACCTGGATCGTGAGCGCAGCGTCGCTCCGGAGCAACTGGACGGCGTCGGCGCCTGGGCCGAAAGGCGCAGAGCCCCCGCCGGCGGTCTGCGTGAGCGACCAGCTTGGCGGGTAGGCGAAGGAGAAGCCGTATTCTGCATTGACGTACTGGGCCCAGTCGGGCCGGCGCGTGGCCCTTGGCGCCGGTGTCTCGGTCGGTTGGGGCGCGGCATCTGCGCCCTCTTCGTGCGCTTCGATCATGGCCGGCATCCGCTCGAAGGACTCCAGAATTGCCCTAACCTCCTCGAGCACAGTGTCCGAGATGTCAACTTCTTCATATGCCTCAAGGTCGCGCTCGCCTGCTGCGTCCGTCAGGGAGATCGCGAAGACTAGGTCCTCGGACGCCTCGGGTCGGGCTGGGTGGTACGTGATCGCTTTGAGCTTCCGATTGTAGATCGTCGCTTCTGCCGGCATCGTCTGGCCGAGGAAGGTGAGCTTCTGCACGTAGACGGTGCCCTCCGTCGGGACGCTCAGGCTTGCACCAATCTCCTCAGCCTCGTCCACGCGCTTGTAGCCGATGCGCAGCACGAGGGTGTTTTTCCGCAGCCATACCGTGTGGGCATCCTCGGTCACGCTCCACTCGGAAGGGTAGGTGAAAGCGAAGCCATACGCGCCGTTGATATAGCGCAACAGGGCCGGCGTCGGCGTTGGCGTGGGCACGAGCCCCACCTCAAAGGTGCCGCAGGCTGCGAGTAGCACCGTCAGTCCCAGAAGCAGGCGACTGGAGGAGTGGCTATACCTATGAAGCTGGGGCTTTCGCTCGTCCTGCGTCATCGTGTCTCCCGGGGAACTCACCCTCGTGGCCCATTCTATCCTCTCTTGCCGATCCATGCCACTTCGTCCATACGTTCCCGACAAATACGGTGGGCTCGACCGGAGGCCGGCCTGAACGCTTTCAGTGCCAATGCTGTTGTGATCAGTCGTGCCAGCCTGTAGCATCATGGTTGATCAATGCAACGTGCTGCCTAAAATGGTGTTCAGAGGGCGGGATTGGGTTCACCCAGCTTAGGCCAAGGGCGCCGGCCTGCCGCCGGGCCACGCACCTACAATGGCACTGCTCGCGCGCAGCGACCCGATCTGTTCGTCACTCAGCGTTGCGCTGGGGGCAAGCTTGCACTATCGCGAACCATCTTTTTGGAGCGACGATGAGACATAAGCCAACCATGCGGATGGTCAGCAGTGACGAGGACTATTGGCGGATCCGCCCC
>JAFGNI010000425.1 GCA_016927095.1 Anaerolineae bacterium
GCTGCACAAGCTCGGGGCGTCGCAGTGCTGGAGGCATGCCACCTCAACCATGGTGGCGAGCACATCGTCCTGGGCACCCATGGGAACCTGCTGGCGCTGGTCCTACAGCACTTCGATCCGACCGTTGACTTCGAGTTCTGGTTAGCGCTGACGATGCCCGACATCTACCGCGTTCGGACATCTGCTACGGGCGAGGCACACATCGAGCATCTGTGGCTACCCGAGCTGGCATCATCCTAGCCGTGGCGGGGCCCGGTTGTCGTCACAACCACGAGCGGCACGTGGGATCGCTACTACGCTTCCCCCAAGGAGACAGTGATCTATGGCACGTACAGAGTGGTACGACTTCGGCAACAACACCTATGCTCTTACCGGTGGATCCAACATCGGCGCCATAGTCCATAGAGACAAGGCCCTGCTGATTGACGCCGGACTGGACCGGGACAGTGTCCGCAAGGCCCTACAGCCGATCGAGGCGCGGGATATTCAGATCATAGGCATCCTGGTCACCCACGGCCATGCAGACCATTTCGGTGGCGCAGCCTGGGCCGCACGCCGGACCGAGTCGCCGGTCTACGCGCCGCCCCTGGAGGGCGCTTTTGCCCAGCATCCCCTGCTGGAGCCGCTCTTCCTCCATGGAGGGGCTGCTCCCATCAGGGAGTTGACCGGCAAATTCACGCTGGCACAGGAATCCATAGAGAGACTCCTTCCATTGACTCCCGGCAGGACTGAGATCGGTGGGATCGCGGTCGAGGTCATAGCGCTCTACGGACACGCTCCTGCGCAGATCGGGATCGCAGCGATCCGTGACGGGGAGGGCGCTCGGACATGCTATTGCGGCGACGCAGTGTTCTCCCAGGAGACCCTGGATCGGCATCCGATTCTGTTCTGCAGCGATTTGGATGCTTGGCTGGACACGCTAACGGCCTTGCAGGACATGTCGTATGATATCTACGTAGCAGGACACGGCGATCCCATCCACGACATTGCGCCGCTGGCACAAGCGACGGCTGGCCGTCTCGAAGAGATCAGAGAGGTGGCGCTTACGTCACTGGATAAGCCAAAGGAGCCGTACGACGTGCTCCGGGCTGTGGCCAAACACTTCGGCGTCGGCTTTCCAGCGCCCCAGTTCTTCCTCCTCTCTCTGACAACCATCAACGCAGCGCTCACGTCGCTGCAGAGGCATGGGCAAGCCGAGGTCATCGTGGAAGACAACTACTTGCTCTGGCGGAGAGTGAAATAACCCTGCTGCCAAGCACCTCGCAATACAGCGCAAAGAAGAACTGCCGGGGGACAATCCCCCGGCAGTTCTCGCGACCAGCTGCTCACTTGGCGTCCGGCGAGTCCACCTCCGCCTCGCGCGCTGGCGCTACGTCGGCTTTGCTGCGGCGACGGCCAAAAACCGCTCGCAGGATGCGAATGAGCACGTAGACAAGCAACCCGATGAAACCGAAGATCGGCACAAAGACCAGGAGGATCCAGATGAGCGCATCGACCAGGAACTGGAATGCGCGAATGAGCGCCTCGATCGCCCGCTTGGCCGTGCCCTGGGGACGCCATCCTGCCACCTCGACAGGCCGGGCTAGTTCATCGGGGGTCAGATAGACTGTGATCGTCGCCATAGCCGATCTTCGCTCCAAATAGCGCATCCTTCCCTTGGTCTCTTCTATCTCGATCTGGGTCTCGCTCAGCTCCTCGTACACTGCCAGGACTGCCTCAGTGTCCTCGGCCTCCTCCATGAGCTCCTCAAGGCGATCGGCCTTGACCTCAAGGGCCGTCAACCGCGACTCAAGGTCGACGTACTCCTGGGTGACGTCCTCACTCGCCACCGAGTCCCCCGTCACCTCTAGGGCCAGCCCCCTCAAAGCGTCCATGGTCTCGTTGAACGCCTCTGCTGGGACTCGCAGCGTGAGATTGATCCGCCGCAGGCCATCCCCGTAGGTGTTGCTACTAGCATCTGAGAGATAGCCCCCGACATCCTCGGCGATCGAGATCGCTTCCTCCATCGCTCTCTCCGTGTCGCGGACCACAAGTGACAGCTCGCCCGTGTAGATGATCATGCGATCGACCGCTTCGAGCGAGACATCATCATGAGGCGCACTAGCAGGCTCGGCCGGCGCGGCACCGCTCCAGACAGCTTCCTCCTCGGCCATGGGGGCCTCCTCAGACACCCCCATCCCACCTCGAGCGCCGCATCCAACCACGGCAATAGCCGCCAGTACGATTGCCATCCACGGCATATGCCACCTCTTCGCGTTCGGCATCATAGTCCTCCTCGACCCCATCAATCAGCGCCCAATAGCTAGGCGCTCAACCAGCCTGCTGGGCAGACCATGGGCACGCATACGCTCCTGCGTGATTTCAACCGGATAGGCCACTCGGCGGAAAATCCACACGCCTGCGTCGAGATCCAACAGCCCGTAACTAGCCATGGGATTGCCGTCACGGGGCTGGCCAACACTGCCCGGGTTGAAGATGAGTCGTCGGCCATCGAGATGGACCGGCACATCGGGCTCGGGACGCAATGCTTGCACACGTTCCTGCTCATCCAACCACTCAAACACAAGCGGCAGATGCGAGTGGCCGACGAGCAGCACCTGAAATGCGAATTGCTCGAAATTGTGTTGGGCCGAAGATATATCAACCAAGTACTCCCACACAGGATCTCGCGCACTGCCGTGGGCGAGAAGCACATCCTCAGCGGCAGGTAGGCGCATACTCGCCGGCAACTCCGCCAGGTATTTCAGATTCGGAGAGCTCAACTGCTGCTGGGTCCAAGTCAGCGCCTCACGTGCATCCCGGTTGAACACCAGAATGTCGGCCTTCCCGACGGTGCCCTGATCGTGGTTGCCGGACAGGCAGACCAGATCGAAGTCCTGGACACGAGCAACGCACTCGTTCGGATCCGGACCATATCCGACTATATCGCCGAGGCAGATCATGGCGTCGAACGGCGGCGCGTCCTGCAGCACTGCCTCGAATGCAGGCGCATTGCTGTGAATATCGGAGACGACGATATAGCGCATGAGTGTTGGCTCCTCAGATGCTCGAACTGCACACCTCAAATCTGTGCCATCATAATATGGAATCGTGAGCAAGCAATGTTGAGCGTTCCAGAAACCTACAGCAGCCTCAGGCTTACATCGCCCGCCGAGAGAGCGAGCAGCTCACGCTCCTCTGTGCGCAGCAACAAGTTGCCGTCATCGTCCACGCCCTCCATGGTACCGCAGAGGTGGGTAGGGCCACGTAGGACGTCAACAGAGCGGCCCAACCAGGCTAACTGGTCACGCCATCTGGCTAGCGGATCGTCTCCAGCGCACAGGGTATCGTACCTAGCCTCGATGTCCTCCAGCAGCGCCTCCAGTAACGCGACGCGACTAACAGAGGTGCCCACGAGCGCAGAGAGACTGCCCGCATGGGCTGACACCTCCGCAAGTCGACGAGCAGCCATGTTGACATTGATACCCAGTCCGACGACAAGGGCCCCCGTGTCGCCCGCGGGCGATGTCCATATCTCGCTGAGCATGCCCGCCAGCTTGACCCAGCCGGAGCCTGGGTCGCCGGACTCATAGATCAGGTCGTTGGGCCACTTGAGTTTGGTTCTCAAGCCGCAGACTGCTTCGACCGCCGTCTGCATCGCCAGCCCGCATATCATGGTGGCTCTGCCTGCGTGGTGAACGAAAGGCTCTGGCGGACGGAACAGGATCGACAGCAACAGGCCACTACCTGGCGGAGACTCCCACCGCCGGTTCAGACGCCCCCGGCCCGAATGCTGAACATCCGCGACGACGACCAGCCCCTCGCTGACGCCCGCCGCGGCGGCGGCAAGGGCCGCGTCATTCGTCGAGCCAATCGAGGCGTAATAGCGGAGCGAGCGCCCTAGCCATCCCGACGCCCTCTGGTAGGTGGACAGGTCAGGCCCCACGCCCAGTCCTACCCAACACCGGCGGATGTAGGGCCCTGCCCTCCTGTCGGCGGACACATGGACGACAAACGGTCACGGTACTGTCCCTACCACCGCAGCGGGGCCATCGCGTTCTAGCCACGACAGCGCGTTCACCGCGGCACCGTTGACCCACAGCTCCCAGTGGAGATGAGCACCGGTCGAGAGTCCGGTATTGCCCAGCGCACCGAGGCGCTGGCCCTGCGCCACCCGCTGCCCCACCTCAACATCGATCTCGGATAGATGCCAGAATCCGCTGACCACGCCCCAACCATGGTCGAGTAGAATCGCATTGCCACGGACAACCAGAGGCTCTGCCAGGATCACAGTGCCGGATGCCGGTGCGACAACAGGCTCGCCTCCCACCCCGTCGAAGTCAGAACCCGCGTGAAAGCTGCCAAAGCCGTAACCATAGGACCGGCGTGAGCCGAAATAGGAGGTGATGGCCGCATCCACGGGTCGTTGGAAAGGATACTCCCACAATCTCACCGGCGACCGCACCGTCCGCATCTGGGCGATCTTATCCCGCTCCCGTTGGCTCAGGTCGGGATCGAGCAGTGCCTGCCGGTCCGGGGGCAGGTCGATCCGCTCGTAGTCGTAGCGTCCCTCTCCCACCTGAAGCGGGATAGGAACTTCGAAAGAGGTCCCGTCTGCCGTCGTCACGAGCAGGACAATCGTATAGGCACCAGGCTCCAGCATCGGAGATAGCCCTGCAAGAGCGAAGAGCCGGCTGTCCCCGGGGTAGGACATGCATGCCTCTGTCTGATCGAAGTACTGCAGTCGACACGTCACAGACTCAGATGCCGTTACACTCACGACCACCGTCTCTCCCCGCGACACCGGTTGGGGCGACAGGGCGAGATCGACCAGCGGAAAAGGTAGACCGGACGGTGAATGGCTCATGGATATCTGCTCTGCTGCTCCGATATCAGGGATGAGCAGCGCTTGGCCTGCAGTGTGCGGTGCCGGATTCAGCCACAGCACATCCCAGAGATGGGCCCCTGACATCACCGCAGCCGCCACGCGGAGAGCTGCAGTAGGTAACGTCTCGGGTGAAAGTGTTACTACGCGAAACTGAGGGCCTTCCGGAAGCCAGACATGCCATCCCACAGAGAAGCGAGTAACACGGAGAAGCCGGTTGGCGCGTGCAACGGCATCCAGCGACGCCCCCTTCGCACGACTGAGCGTGGCCAAGCTCTCCCCGGTGGACATGTCGTGGATACCGCCGCCTCGCCCCACTGCGCCAGCCAAGGCTAGACGTTGCCCCGGATAGATCAGATATGGATTCTGGATGGCGTTCGTCTGGACAAGAACATCGGGCGAGACCCCCACCCGCGCGGCAATCGTATCGAGGGTGTCACCAGGCTGCACGATGTAGTCAGATGGTGGCGATCCTGGCCCAGCCGCCACCGCCTTTGCCGCAACCAAGGCTCCCGGGAAGACCAACGACACGCCAATCAAGGCTCGGGCGCCAGCGGCTGCCGCACGAAGAAGCCGCCGGTCGCGCTTCAGCCGGTCTCGGTCCTCAGCTAAATCAGGAAAGCGGTTCAATATGCAGTACTTCACCGACGTCCACCCAGGTCACCAACGCTGGAGGGCCCTCCAGGAAATAACGTGCCGCCTGCCGTGGGGCGTAGAAAGGGCGAAACGGGCGGGCTACTCTGGTATCTACCACGACACCGGTACCGTCCAGCCACACCACACCGATCGGGAAGAAGACGAAGAGCATATGGATGGCAGAGCCCAGACGGCTCTCCGATGCCTCCACAAACAGCAGGGCCTCGTGCGGGCCGATCGA
>JAFGNI010000426.1 GCA_016927095.1 Anaerolineae bacterium
ACGCTCAGGACAGGCTCTTCACTGGCCTCGATCGGCTGTGGCGGCGATCGGCAGACCCGTTCAGAATGACATCTGCGGCTGCCTTAAGGTGAAATGCGATAGCCCTCTCACCGAAACGAGCTTTACAAAACTACGGGATACGGTATACTTACGTTTCGGAGTGTGAGAACTAGAAGTCTTGGAGGCGTAAGCGTGGCAAATACTCAATCTGCGAAGAAACAAGTACGCAACTCGTACCGGAAGTGGTTGCGCAATCGTTACATCAAGGGCAAGATGCGGGGCGCCGTGAAGGTGGTCCGTGAGGCGATCGAGGCCGGTGATTACGAGACCGCGCAGCAGTGGATGCCCCGCGCTTCGAGTGAGCTGGACAAGGCCGCCCGCAAGCACGTGATTCACCCCAATAAGGCCGCCCGGCTGAAGTCCCGCCTGATGGGCCAGATTCATCAGCTGCAGCAGTAGATAGCGACGCCCTTATAACACCAACCGGAACAGAGCTTCCCGACGGGAGGCTCTGTTCCGGCTTTCTGTGCCTATAGCGCGTTACTCCTCGCGCCCTAGGTCCTGGGAACGGACAAACGCCGCCCACACCGCACGGGACAGCACGGTCCGGAAGCCCCCCTTGTCCAGGTGATAAAGCGCCTCCGCCGTCGTTCCCCCAGGCGAGGTCACCTGGTTCCGCAGCGCCGCCAGATGGAGCGAGGACTGGCGCGCGTAGTTGGCTGATCCGATTACCGTTTGGAAGACGAGCTTCTCGGCAATATGCCGGGAGAATCCCAGATGCACCCCAGCATCGACCATGGCCTCCATAAAGAGGTAGATATAGGCCGGCCCTGTGCCCGAGAGCGCCGTCGCCATATCGAGATAGTGCTCATCTTCGACGAAGACCTCCTCGCCCAGCGCCTTGAGGATCGTCAACGCCTGCTCGCGTTGGGCCACGGTCACGGCGGGTGTCGCGGTCCAGACAGTGATCCCCTGCCCGATCTGCGCCGGCGTATTGGGCATCGCGCGGATCACGCTGTCAACGCCGGTGCCGTGCTGAATCTTCGCGACTGGCACGCCGGCGGCAATCGAAAAGACCAGGACATCCTCCCGCACAACCCCCTTGAGATCCCTGAAAACGTAGGCGATGACCTGGGGCTTGACGGAGAGAAAGACAATCTCGGCCTCCGCAACAGCCGCGACGTTGTCGGTGACGGTCTTGACCCCATAGGTCCCGGCGAGATAGGCCCGCCGCTCCGTCCAGGGATCGGAGGCAACGATATTGCCGGGCTCGATGAGGTCTTCGCGCAACAGCCCCTTGATCAGGGCCTCGCCCATCGTGCCGGCGCCGATCACAGCAATCACCGGTAACATACATCACCCTCCTTGACTAGGTGCTGGCCCACATCAGGGTTGCGGGCTAAGTGCAAAGATCATCTCCAGAAAACGGGCGCGGTCCGCCGCCGGATCGGGATCGCCCACCGTCATGGGACGCGGGCGCCCGTACTCCTCCAGGATCGCCGTGCGCAGGTCGACACTCAACAGCCGCCCCTCAGAGAAGGTCAGGCGGTCGACGAACTGCTGGCGCGTGCCGTCGCTCCACATCTGGTCGAAGAAGAAGTTGCCCAGACCATAGTGGACGAAGGCGCCGCCGTAGAACTCCATCGTCTGCGGCTGGTGCGCCTGACTGCCCTGCACCATCGCCGCCCCGGCCTCCGCCAGACCCCTGAAGTCCGCCATCTGCTGCAGCGTCGGCTCATAGAAGTACGTGCCCGCTGCAGGGTCATAGGCCTCATAGTGCTGCACCGTCGCGATCGTTTGATACCCGGATTGGTCCAGCGCGGCGATGGTCTGCTGCATCGCGGGGTAATTGCATGGCGCAGCACCCCCGGACGCATCGTCCGCATAGGGCCCAACGTGGTTACATCCGATGAAGGCGATCTGGTTTCCGTTGTGCGTCAGGGTAATGGGCCGGCTCCCCTCCAGCGCGTTGCGCCCGCCCCCGTACCAGCGCCAACCGCGCTCGGCGTACATATCCAACGAGTAGTCGACCCACTGCGCCCCTTTGTCCTCCAGGTGATTGCCCGTCAGCTCTACGATGTTCGTGCCGATCTCCTCCAGCAGCGCGATGTAGCTCTCATGGGAGCAGAACGACATCGTTCCACTAGCCTCAGCCACGCAGTTGGGCGTGAAGGAGACCTCGTTGCTGATGTGCACGAAGTCGGCATCCTCGAACCACGGGAGGATGTCCTGCGCCGGATAAGTGATGCCTCTGACGTCCATGAGCTGCGCCGTCGCGCGCGTCATCGCCGTGACGCCCGTCATCACCACCAACGTCATCTGCAATTCGTCCCGGTTCGCGTAGCTGTCGGGCTCCAGCGACAACAGCGTTGCGATCTCCGCCCCACGCCGGTTACGGACGTAGAGTGGCAGCTGCAACGGATAGCCCGAGAGATCCTTCCCTTTCCCCAACAGGGAGAGGTCGTCGACACGCAGGACCTTCCATTCCGGGTGCAGCTCGTGGAAGGGCAGCAGCGCCCATCCGTCGACGGCCTCGGCCTCGGCCAAGAGGGCTTCAGCCGCCACCATCCGGACACCGTCCTCTCCAGGCGGACCCCAGAGGGTGATGAGAGATTCGACTGTGTCCGTGGTGGCAAGCAGGGGATGAAGCGCGAGCGCGCCAGTGGGCGCGCCCTGCCACGCAGCCTGCAGGTCCGTCGTCGTGACGTCATCCTCAACCGTGAAGAACGGCGCAGCCACAGCATAGGTCCACAAGCCGACCGGGCTGGCACCGATGTCCGAGCTGGTCATCAGCGCGACCTCGGCATCGTCAGCGTCGCTCCAGATGAAGTGCACCGGGTCCTGATCGACTTGGGCCGCCAGACGCTCGCATGCGCCCTGGGGTACCAATTCCGAGCAGCCGACCCGCACCGGAAAGGCCGGCGTCGGTGTGGGCGTGGGTGACGGGGTCTGGGTGGGTGTCGGCGTCCACGTCGGCTGCGGCGTGCGCGTGGGCGTCGGCGTGGGTGAGGGAGAGGGCGTGGCACACCCGCCCATTGTCAAAAGAAACAGAAAACCGAGGGCCAGCACCGTGACGATCAGGGCGCTCCCCCCGGCATCGTGTCGCCTGTGATATGTTCCTGGCTTGTTCATCGGGGGGATTGTCCGTTGTTGCGCGCGTTTGTCAAGCTTTCGATAGGGGGGGCACCAAGCAAAAAGGGCCGGGAATCCCGGCCCTCGACGTGTGGGCGGTACAAGACTTGAACTTGTGGCCTCCACGATGTCAACGTGGCGCTCTAGCCGACTGAGCTAACCGCCCAAGCAAAGGAAAGTATAGCACGCTTTCCGATTCCCGCAAGGGCAAGTCATAGGACTATCGCATTTGGCCAGCTTGCGTGACAGGCTCGAATGTAGATACTATGCATAGGTTGACAAAGACAGACCGCAGCCGCTACACTCTGGTTAGGGAAAACTAACACCAGGAGGTGTAGCGAT
>JAFGNI010000427.1 GCA_016927095.1 Anaerolineae bacterium
CTACCCCTCTGCCGTCCTGCAGCGCGAGGTCGGCATTTACCCCGTCTACGAGGACCTTGTCGATCTCTTTCTCACGTACGCTGAGGCGCACAACATGGCCTTTTACTTCGGGACCTATGACTCCGTCAGCTTTGCAGCGCGGGAGCGCACGGTCGCGGAGCATCTGGACCTGGGGCGCGCCTTCATCGACGAGGCATGGGAGCGCTACGGTCACCGGGGCGCCTTCAAAGGATGGTACCTCACCTACGAGATCGCCAGGAACGATCCCACGCGGCTGGCCTGTCTGCGCGAGCTGGGAGCCCACTGCAAGACCCTGTCGCCTGAGCTCCCGACACTGATCTCTCCCTACATCGCCGGTGATAAGCTCGTCGCCGACCCCGTCTCCCTGGATGACCATCGCGCCGGCTGGGACGAGATCCTCGGTCAGTTGGAAGGCGTGATCGACATCATCGCCTTCCAGGACGGCCAGGTCGACTACGACGTTCTGCCCGATTTCCTACAGGCCAACTGCGAGCTCATCCGGAAGCACGGGATGCGCGCGTGGTCCAACGTCGAGTCCTTCGACCGCGATATGCCCTTCAACTTCCCGCCCATCGACTGGCGCAAGCTGTGGTGGAAGATGGCGGCGGCAGAAGCCGCACAGGTCGACAAACTCATCACCTTCGAGTTCTCGCACTTCATGAGCCCGCAATCGACCTGGCCCGCCGCCCACAACCTCTTCCGCTGCTACTGCGAGCATTTCGGGATGCAAGTCACATCGTGAGTGGGGAGAGGAAACCGAGAGGAGGACCAACGACAAAGGCGGCGCTCTCGCGCCGCCCCTTCTGTGACCCGCACAGGACTCGAACCTGTAACCAAGGGTTTAAGAGACCCCTGCTCTCCCAATTGAGCTAGCGGGCCATGCGTGGTGATTGCACCCGGTAAGGGCCCCTCACTGACAAGCCAAATCTTACCACAACCCCGGCATTTTGGCAAGACAAACGACGGAATGAGCGAATGCAGAATCAGCGAATGGGAAGCCACAACAGGGCAGGCATTCGCCGATTCGCTGATTCTTTCATTCTCCCCCCTCCCTGCTACAATAGGCCCACAAGGAGGAGAGTTGAACGTCCCGTCAACTAACCACATTCCAACTTCTAGCCTGGCGTCGCGGCCTGGACTTGGGGGCGGACCGCGTCTTCGCCATCTGATCTGGGCCGGCCTCATCTGGGTCGTCATCCTGCTCGCTTCAGCCTGCGGGCCGCCGACACCCTCGAGCCCCCCGATGGCCCTGCCGGAGACCTACATCATCGCCGACGATTTCGCGCCGCCCGATCCCAAGTGGGCCCGCTTCGACACGGAGGATAGCGCCGTCTACGCGCTCGCGGGCGAGCTCTATCTGGAGGATCGGGGACAGGGCACCTCCGTCTACACGCCCCTCATCGGCGAGAACCACACCGACGTGGAGATCACGGTCGATGCGCGTCACGTGCAGGGATCGGTCAACAACTGGATCGGTGTGCTCTGCCGGCAACAGGATGAGCTCAACTACTATCTGTTGGCTCTCAGCGCTGACGGCTACTACCTGGTTCTGCGCGTGGTGAACGGGGAGGCCACGCCGCTGGTTGGGCCGGAGTACAGCGAGGTCATCCGCATTGGCAAGGCCGAGAACAACCTCCGGGTGCAATGTCGCGGCAGCTCGCTCTCTATGTGGATCAACGACGAGTTGGTCGCCATCACCTCGGACCGGAGTCTGCAGGATGCCGGCAATGTCGCGCTCTTCGCCGACGCAGTACAACGTGGCGAGATCCTGGTCGCGGCCTTCGACAACTTCGTTCTCGCGAATCCGTAGAGGGAGAAGGCGTTGGAACGTTCAAGCGTTCAAACGTTCAACCGTTGGGAAATCCTTGACGGGGCTCGGCTCGTCCTCTGGCTCGTCGCGCTGGTCTCGTATTTTGCGCCGTGGATCGCGCGCGAGCCCGTGAGCGCGGCGCTGGCCTGGAACGCCTACGATCTCTTCGACCTCTTGCGCTTCTTGCCCGAGATCGAGACGGGCGCGGTCTCTGTCAATCTCCAGGCGCTGAGACTGCCGTTGGTGGGTTTGGCCGTCCTGCTTCCCATCCTGTTGGCAGGCTTCAGAACCTGGGTCCGTGTCGCCGGCGCCCTCTTGAGCTCCGTGCTCTCACTCCTGACGCTGCCGCCCTATCCCCAGATTCTCACAGCTTGGCGGACACCGGGATGGCGCGTCCCTTTCTGGTGGGGCGTCGGCGCACTGGCATGTGTCTGGGCTGGCGTCTGGCTGGCGCCGCGATCTGCCGACGCCGGTGACCGGCGCGCCGGCAAGCGGCACGCACGTCAGTGGTGTATACTCGGCATTGCAGAGATCGCCACGGTGCCGGCGATCGTGACGTTGCGGCGGCTGCTGCCGCCGCTGCGCACGCTCCACGCGGCCTGGGTGCGCCCCGGATGGGGCTTCTGGGGGTGTGTCGTCGGGCTCGGCGCCATCGGGGCACTGGCCTGGGCCCAGGTGTCGTTCGCAGATACAGCTTCCCACAGCCGTCGCCGGGGCCTGGTCGGGTGTAGAGGGGACCGGACGCCGGCAGAGGGGAGC
>JAFGNI010000428.1 GCA_016927095.1 Anaerolineae bacterium
ATGGAGGGGGCCGGCGGCACCCACGCCGAAGCGCACAACATCTACGGCATGCAGATGGTGCGTGCGACGCGCGAGGGGCTTGAGGCCTTGCAGCCGGAGCGGCGCCCCGTGGTCATTACGCGCGCGGGCTGGGCCGGCGTGCAGCGCTACGCGACAAGCTGGACGGGGGACAGTCAGAGCACGTGGGACGCTTTGCAGTTGACCATCCCGATGATGCTCGGACTGGGGCTCTCCGGTCTAGGTTTCTCCGGCCCAGACGTCGGCGGCTTTGCGGGCGCAGCGGACGGCGAGCTCTTCACGCGCTGGATCCAGATGGCTGCCTTCATGCCCTTCTTCAGAGCGCACACGGCCAAAGGCACGCCGGATCAGGAACCCTGGTCCTATGGCGAACCTTATCTGAGCATCGCGCGGCGCTTCATCGAGCTCCGCTATGAGCTCCTGCCCTATCTGTACACGGCGACGTGGCAGATGAGCCGGCGTGGGTGGCCCATGGTCCGCCCGCTTGCTTGGGAAGCACCCGATAGCGACGCATTGTGGGACGTCGACGATGCCTTCCTCTGCGGCGACAAGCTGCTGGTAGCGCCCATGCTAGGGCCTGGTGCAACAAACCGGGATGTCTTCCTCCCACCCGGTACCTGGTATGAGTTCTGGACCAACCGGCGACACACAAGCGACGGCGCAATCAACAAGATAGAGCCCTTCGGTTCGCTGGAGGTCATGCCCCTTTTCGTCAAAGCTGGCACCGTGCTGGCGATGGGCGAGATCGGCCCCAGCGTCGAGCAGCGCAAGGACAAGTTCCTGCGGCTCAATCTCTATCCCCTCGGAGGGACGGGCGGGGCAATCACCGAGCTGTACGAAGACGCCGGCACGGGGATGGCCTATCAGTACGGCGAGCAGCGACTCAGCCGCTTCATCTTGCACCAGACCGACACGACGATCTCGGTGACGTGGGAGAAATCAGGTGCTTTCGTCCCCCCCTACGAACACATCGCGCTGACCCTCTGCGGCCTGAGGCGCGCGCCGCAGACCGTCAAAGCCGACGGACAGTCCTACGCCGTGCTGCAGGCGGACCCAGTCCAACATAGTGCGATTCTCGGGGTGCCCATCTTCGAAGAACTGGAGATCATCCTTTGAAAGGAGCCAGCCATTGACCAAGCGTCGGGGTGACACTAAGCTCAAGGGACACGGTCAGGAACCCGGCTCAGACGGTCTCGACCAAGAGGCCGGCGCTGACGCATGCGACAGTGAGCCCGGTTCCGGCGGCGTCTGGCGGTACGAGGGCTACGAACTAGATTCGGGCAATCTGGTGACCGCGCTCGTGCACCTCTACCGTGCCGAGGTGGGGCGCGCCAATCTGTGGCGCAACCGGCTGGATGCAACAACGAACTGGGCTGTCGTGACGACGGCAGCCGCGTTGACCTTCAGCTTTGGCTCACCGGAGAATCCGCACTTCCTGCTGCTGCTCGTCTTGCTGCTGGTGCTCACCTTCCTCCAGATTGAGGCGCGGCGTTACAGCTACTACGCGCTCTGGTACTATCGGGTGCGCCTACTGGAGACCGGTTTCTTCAGCACCATGCTGACCCCGCCCTTTGAGCCTCCCTTTGGCTGGGGTGATGCCCTGAGCAGCAGCCTGCAGCAGCCGGCCTTTATTACACCGCGATGGCGGGCAGCTGCCATTCGCTACCGTCGCAACTACATCTGGCTTGTCTCGCTGGTGACTATCAGCTGGTTGCTGAAACTGAGTGTCCATCCTGTCCCCGCAAGAACGCTGACGACCCTGGTTACCCGAGCCGGCATCGGTCAGTGGATCCCCGGCACCTGGGTGATCGGTGTCGTAGCGGCATTCTATCTGGCTCTGCTAGGCCTCACGGTGGCGGCCAACCTGATACCAACATCCCGAGGCGTGCCCGGCCAACCCACCGACTACAGCCGTGCGGGGCTTGAGGCCCGCGCGCCGTCTGAGGAACAGATGGCCATCATCATCACCAATCAAAAGGAGACGATTGCGGCGCGGGTGATGACCGACCTGCAGCGTGGTGTCACAGCGATGGCGGGTACGGGGATGTACACAGGGCAACCGCGCGACGTGCTCTTCACCGCCGTGCCCGCAGCCCAAGAGCCGGCACTGCGGCGCATTGTGGAGGAGTCCGACCCCGGGGCCTTCGTCATCGTGACCGCGGCCCGAGACATCCGGGGCCGCGGATTTGCCCCAACCGAACCACCCACCTGAGATCGAATCGGCGGGCGATCGCGGTCGCTCGGAATGGTAGGCTAATCCTCCAAACGCCCTAGCCCGTGACGGCAAGCCCCAGCGATCAGACCAGCTGACCACTCGTGCTCAGTCCAGATAGGGCACCGTCTGAGGCCCTTCAGGCAGGACCGCGATGCGGGCCCCAGGATTTTGGGCGAGCAGCTCCTGCAATCGTCCCTCGATGGAACGGCAGGGCCGCACCATAGCTGCACGCAGCTGGTCATCGGAGAGACCGTCGGCGTAGACGTGGACGCGGGCCTTAAGCTGGATCTGTGCTTGAATCTGCGCCTCCCACTGGTCGTGGCAGCGGAACCCCGGGGTCATAATAGTAGCTAAGAGCGCCTCCGGCGATGACGCCTCCCGTAGCAGCCGTCCGTATTCGCCGTGATCTGGGATGCCATCCCAGCACTCCGCAGCGATGATGATGTCACCACCGGGTTTGACAATCTGCGCAGCAGCAGACATTCCCTTCACAGCCTGATAGAGGTTGAGGTCCAGCGGGTAGCCGCTGTTCGTCGTGACGACGATGTCGTAGGGCGCGACGACAGGTCGCATCGCGCGCGCCCGCACGAAGGCGACAGCAGCCTGATGCACCCGCAACATCTCCCCGGCAAAGACCCCCGTGAGCTGCCGGTCCCGGTTGAGGGTCACATTCAGGACGAAGGTCGGCTGTGTCGCCTGTGTCGCCTCGCACAACTCATCCCACAACGGGTTCCCGGTCGTCACAGCCCAGGTCGCCATACCGCTAGCCAGCAGACGGGCGCCGTGGTTATCCATAATGCTGTCGATGTCGGCGATCCCCGGCAGCACAGCCTTCGGGCCACCACTGGCGCCCGCGAAGAAGTGCGGCTCCACGAAACCGGTCAGAATGCGGACGACCGCCTCCGCGTAGGCACGATGCACGCGGACGAGGCGACCGTTGCGATTACGCGCTACGCCGACAAGATTGGCATCATCCCACGCATCGTGCTGGACGATTGGGTAACGTTTGACGATCTCCGCCCCCAGCATGCCGGCGAGTTCCTCTTCGGTTTGGGGACGGTGCGTCCCCAACGCGTTGATGAGGGTGATCCGCTCGGGAGAGACGCCTGCCGCTTCAAGCTCTGCAAGGAGAACGGGGAGCACACGGTCGTTGGGCATCGGGCGGGTGATGTCGCTGAAGACGACCGCCACCGGTTCACGGCAGGTCGATAGGTCTGCTTCGCGCACCAACTCTGATAGCGGGCGCGTTCCCATAGGAGCCGCGAGTGCGGCTCTGAGGGCTGCCGGCTCATCAGCAAGCCCCTCCACATACTGCGGTTCGATGACGTCTATGTCGGCGCGCTTCGGAAGATCCACCCACATGCCCTCGCGCCCATACGCCAACTTGATGCGCATATCCCCCCCTGCGCTCCCTGCAACAGCTTCCAGACCGCCTCGCCGAGACGTTGACGCAACACTAACGCTGACAACGAGTGACGGGCCCCGGAGTCAGGCCCGAGTCCCGGATCGCAAGCCTGATCCGGGACTCGCTTGTTTCTAGCCGAAAAGCGCCTTTCCCTAGTCGGTGATACGCGCCTTCATCCAGGGGTTGCTGTTGTGGAAGTCCGCGACAACATTGCCGGGATGGACCAGGTCGTCGAAGGCCTCGCGGTCCTCATGGGAGAGGGTCATCTCCAGGACACCAAGAGCTTCCTCGAGGTGGCGCCTCGTCCGCGGCCCGATGATGGGCGAGGTCACGCCAGGCTGATCCTTGCACCAGAGCGTCGACAACTGCGCCGCCGTCATACCGCGAGCCTCAGCCATCTCCTTTACCTTCGCCGCGACCTTGACGCCCTCACGCGTCACCCGGGTCCGGAACATATCGCCGGAACGCTCGGCGCGAGAGCCATCAGGGAACGTTTCTTCCTCCAGCATCTCCAACGTGTACTTGCCCGCCAGGATCCCACCGGCCAAGGGCGACCAGGGCAGGAGCGCCAAGCCATACTTCTGGGCCAAGGGCACCAACTCGTTCTCGATCCGGCGATCAAGGAGGTTATAGGGCGGCTGCTCGCTGACATAGCGCGCGAGGTTCATCCGCTCACTGATCGCCAGGGACTCCATCACCATCCATGCCGGGTGCGTCGAACAGCCGATGTAGCGCACCTTACCCGCTCGCACCAGATCGTCGAAGGCGCGCAGCGTCTCATCCTGAGGGATGGTCAGCGACGGGCGATGCAGTTGGTAAAGGTCGATATGGTCGGTCTGGAGCCGGCGCAAAGAGTCCTCACAGGCCTGGATGATGTGATAGCGGGAGTTGCCCTGCTCGTTAGGCCCCTCCCCCATCGTCCCGTGGACTTTGGTCGCCAGCACAACCTTGTCCCGTTGGCCGTTCTCCTTCAGCGCTTTGCCGACGATGCGCTCGCTCTCACCGCGATTGTAGACATTGGCGGTATCGATGAAGTTGATCCCGCTCTCCAAGGCCCGGTTGATGATGTCAATGGACGTTGCCTCGTCCGTCGGGCCGCCGAAGTTCATCGCTCCCAGACACAGAGGTGACACCATCACGCCAGTTCGTCCCAATGATCGGTATTCCATATGTACTATCCTCCCCTCAACACATAGGTGAACCTGTCACGACTTGATACACCTTCGATCTTTATTACGACAAGCATCTTCATTATAGCCAACCCGGTTAGACCGTCAAACGCCGTCAGGCACGGTATCAAACCTCCACCCCAAAGAGCTCACGAATCAGATAGCCGATACCAAAGCTGAGCGCGGCGATGCTCAGGGAGAGCCCTGCCATCTCAAGAAAACGCCGGCGGAAGGGCTGGTCCTCGGCCACAGAGATATAGTAGGTGAAACTCGCAATGATGAGCACCCCGATCAACAGCGAGAGTCCGAGGCACAGGTACAGGTTGTCGAACAGCAGGTAGGGCAGCACCAGGACCAAGACGGTGAAGACATAGGCGAGACCTGTGTAGAGCGCCGCGCGCCCCGGGGTCTTGGACGTCTCCTCGGCCTTCGTCGAAAGGTACTCGGAGGCCGCCATCGACATTGACGCGGCGATGCCCGTGATCGACGCCGTCAGGGCGATGAGCGTTGTGTTCTGGAGGGCTAACGTGAGCCCAGCCAAGGCACCGGTAAGCTCCACCAGCGCATCGTTGAGGCCAAGGACGATCGAACCGGTGTACCTGAGACGTTCCTCATCAAGCATGCCCAACAGCGCTTCCTCGTGAGCATCCTCATCGGCAAGGATCGCTTTGGCAACGGGCACCTCGGTCACGAGCTCGCCATAGGCATCCTGCGCCCCCTCTTCTCCCCGTTCCATCAGCTTCAGGGCAAAGGTGATGCCCAGTAGGCGCCCGAGCAACGTGTACCACCAGACCTTGAACTGGTTGGCCGGCACTTCCTTCCCCGTCTGCTCTTTCCACTCCCCGTAGTGGCGGTGTTCGTCCTCGGCAATGTGCTGGAGGATCCTGTTGTTCTCGGGGTCGCGGGTCCTGCGAGCCAGATTCGAATAGATATGGTACTCGGTGATCTCGTTCTCCTGAAACTGGAGGATCATCTGCTCCAACCGCTCACTCAGCGCCATCCTCACACCTTCCTTCCCGCCGACCCGCTTCAGAGCTGTCGGTCTCGTCGTAACCTGAGTCCAGAGAAAACCGGGGAGCCCAAGCCAATCGCGCTCCAGCTTGG
Source organism: Anaerolineae bacterium (assembly GCA_016927095.1). The sequence continues at coordinate 5,912 of JAFGNI010000428.1, forward strand.
CTCAAGACTCCCCGGCAGATGTACATACCGGCGGCCAGCGCAGCGATGCCTACAGCTTGAAGTCGTCGTTCTC
>JAFGNI010000429.1 GCA_016927095.1 Anaerolineae bacterium
CGGTGTCGTGAGGGTGAACTTCGGTGCGCCCTCGAGATCCCGAAGCCGCCGGGCAAACTCCAGATGGTTGCGGGTCGGCCCGCCGCCTCCGTCGCCGAAGCCAAAGGGATAGAGCCGTGTCGAGAAGCCATCCTTCTGCACCCGCTGGTTCCAGCGCTCGATCACGTTGTTGGGATCGACAGGCGCGTTGTAGTCGCGGTGCAAGTGAACGTAGACCTCAGAACCGTCGATGCCCTCCCAGACAAAGGTGTTGTAGGGGAACGGATCCCCACCGTGGTAGGCCCAGAAGATCTTGTGCGTGGAGAAGTACTTCACCCCACAGCCGCGCATGATCTGAGGCAAGGACGCCGTGTATCCGAAGACATCCGGAAGCCATAGCATCTCAGAATCCACGCCGAAGATCTCGCGGAAGAACCGCTTGCCGTGGATAAACTGGCGGATCAGGCTCTCGCCACCGGTGATGTTGGTGTCCGGCTCCACCCAACTCCCGCCATCGGGCACCAACTGCCCTGCAGCCGCAGCCGCCTTGACCCGCTCGTAGAGCTCCGGATACCGCTCGGACAGCATGCGGTAGAGATGTGGTTGGCTCTGAAGGAACCTGAACTCCGGGTACTCCGCCATCAGCGCCAGCTGGGTAGCCATCGTCCGGCCCATCTTCCGCTCCGTCTCAGCCAGGGGCCATAGCCACGCCACGTCAATGTGTGAGTGCCCAAACGCGAACATCTCGGGAACCGTTGGCCCGTTTTCACAGGCCAGCAGGGGCTTCAGCCGCTCTCGCCCGGCTTTCACCGTCTCGAGCATCTCCTCCCGAGGAAGTTCGAAGTCCACAATCACCGTGAAGTCGCGAAGCCCCGCGTCGATCTTCTGCACCCGCAGGCTGTTCGCGTCGAGATTCTCCCGGAGCTGGAAGAGCGTTTCGACATCCAGCCAAAGCTGGTAGACCTCCTCCTGCCAGACGCCGAAGGTCGACTCGCCGACGACAGCCTGCGTCGGGCCGGGCTCGGGCACGGTCTCGCGGTCCGGCGGCGTCGGACCGGCGTGTACCTGCCGGACCCCGTGACCGGCGTAGGTTTCCATCAGGATCTCATAACGCGTGCCGGGAACACCGGACATCGCGAGCGTGATCTCCTCGTGATGCCGGTCTTTGGCGCCCACGGCCTGACCGTACACGAAGATGATGCTCTCCAAACCCGGATTCACGGACAGCACAATGCGCTCCCCCGCCGCTTCTTTGGGCAGGGTCACCTCGCCCTTGAACCAGCCGTAGGACCATTTGGGTCCCCACTGCGTTCCCGGAGGCATGGCGCTGAACTCCCGCGACAGCGCCTCCGCAGGCCGTAGTTGCTCGTCCGTCACGAATCCCGTTAGCTCCACCGTACCCAGCGGCCGGTAGAAATGCCGGGTCAGCTCTGCTCGCCACTGCTCAAACCTGTGTCGCCACTCCAATGTCAGAACCATCCCGTTATTGTCCTTTCCGATTCCTTGCTAAGGTATGATGATCGTCTTCAGAGAGCCCTGCGTGTCGAGGTCCGACGACTCCCGGGCAAAGACAGCGTCGATATCATCCAGATGGTACCGCACCGAGTGATCGAGGATGATGTCCAGGTCGAAGACACCCCGCTGCACAGCCCGGTAGGCCTCGCGCATGTTCTCCACGGATTGAAGCTTGGTGTAGTGCACGGCGTTGAGGTTGCGTATCTCCAGCCCATCCTCGTGGAAGCGATGAAAGCAGAAGGCCTCGACCGGCGCATAGCTGTCGCCGTACAGCGCCACGATGCCGTTGTGGCGCACCATCGCCACAGCCTGTTTGATGCCGATGCCTGTCCCTCCGACGGCTTCCACCGCGACATCGACTCCTTCGCCCTTCGTGATCGCATCCACGGCAGCGATAGCGTCCTCTTCAGCGGCGTTGATTACCACGTCTGCGCCCAGTGCTTTGGCAACCTCGAGCTTCCCCGGTACCACATCCACCGCGATGACCCGGGAGGCCCCGGCCTTGAGCGCGCCCTGCAGCATGATGTTGCCGGCAAAGCCCACCCCGTTGACGGCAACGGTGTCGCCCAGCTTAACGCCCATGTGGATTGCCGCCCATGCTGCGCAGCCCAAGGGCTCGTAGAGACATCCGACTTCGAAGGAGACTCCCTCGGGAATCGGCTGCACGTGCTCCATATGGCTGACCCAGTAGTCGGTGTGGGTAGGATAGATCAGGCTCCCCACCCGGTCCCCGATGGCTACCTGTCCGCCGCCAACGTAGCGCTCCACGCCCGGGCCCATCGCCACAATGGTGCCACCCCCCTCGTGGCCTAACGGCCCCATCGGATAGGCGTGCTTCGGCTTGCCATCGGGCCGCCCGGCGCCCAACTGGACCTCGTGCCCACCCTTCGCCTCGTCCTCCGGGCGCACGCTGATGCCGCGATAGTGGTAGCGCTCTGAACCACAGACGGAGGCTTGGTAGGCCTCGATGAGCACATCATTGGGACCAAGGTGGGGCAAAGTGATGGTCTCGACGGTCAGCTTGCCGGGCTCAAGATAGACAACTCGTGTCTCAGTCACGCGTGCATAGTCTCCGTTTCTTCGTGAAGTCGCCCCGATTGTACCATGGCTTGCCCCGTTGCCCCAAAGC
>JAFGNI010000430.1 GCA_016927095.1 Anaerolineae bacterium
ATGTCAGGGATGAGCAATCCAATGGTTTCCGTGCGCTGCGTGACCAGTGCCCGCGCCAGTTTGCTGGGCCGGTAACCCAGTTCCTTGATCGCGAGGAGAACGCGCTGCCTGGTCAAGTCAGACAGCTCTTCGCTCTTATTCACAACGCGAGATACGGTGCGGACGGAGACCCCTGCTCGCTCAGCTACATCGTGCATCGTGACCGGCAAAGCGTCCTCCCGGGGTAAGAGAAGCGGTCATCGGGTCTGCCAACGTTGGCGCCAACGTTGGCATTTGCTCCTATAATATACCAAAGCCAGGTATGTGTCAATAGGCACTCACAGGGAAAATTGGAGACAGATGTGGCTGGCAGTATCGGTAGATTCTGCTATACTCAGATCAAATCACGTGCACGTATTGAGGATGCCGGCCCTATGCCACAAACCGTTGGGAATGCTGACGACGGTCCAGATGTAGCAGCAGCAGAAGCCTATGCCCTGGAGCGATTGGAGCGCGAACTCCCCCCCACGCTCCACTATCATTCGCTGTGGCACACGCACGCGGAGGTGGCACCGCGGGCGGTCTGGCTCGCGAAACGGGAGGGCCTCAGTCAGTTGGACGAGGCGCTGATCACGACCGCGGCGCACTTCCACGACCTTGGCTTCACCGTGGCACGCGCAGGTCACGAGCGCACGAGCGCCAAGATCGCCGCGGCGGTCCTCCCCGGTTTCGGTTACACATCGTCCCAGATCGCCGCGATCCAGGGAATGATCCTCGCGACGCGCCTGCCCCAGACCCCCCACACGTTGCTGGAGCAGATCGTGGCCGATGCCGATCTCGACGTCTTGGGACGTGAGGATTTCCTCTCCCGCAACCAGGCACTCCGGCTGGAGCTCGCCGCCGCAGGCGCCACCAGCACGGATGCTGCGTGGTATTCGAGGCAGCTCCTCTTCCTCGACCAGCATCACTATTTCACGCCGACAGCACGCCGGGAGCGGGCCACAGGCAAAGCGCGCAACCGCGCTCTGCTGCACGATATCATCCGGGACTGCTGCTCGCGGGCACTGGACACGCCAACGACGCAACCCCTGTTGCACGGTCTCTCGGTACCAGGGGCGCTCCCAGCCGCGTCACCGACGTCGCCTTTCGGTGGCCTCGGTCTGGTCATGTCCCCCACCCTGCGGTAGGCCCCTCTCACCCCAGATAGCCGGCAACACAACCGCGTTGTCCATTTTGTCGACACGCGGCGCGAGCCATCGCCAAGGGCCAGACGGCCCACCGGGCCGTCTCTACCAGATGCGTACGCGCCAGCGGGCGGATCGGGGCCGTCGCCAAGGGGCAGACGGCCCACCGGGCCGTCTCTGCCAGATGCGTACGCGCCAGCGGGCAGATCGACGCCATCTCCTTTTGTAGAGACGGCCCGGTGGGCCGTCTGCGCGCGGTCGGTCGCGTCCGGACGTTCGTCCCTGCGCACACGCCGCCTCCATCATTGGGCCTGTGTTGCCGGCAGACGCACCGGCGGCGCGTCTCTACTAGACACCTACGCTCTAGCGCGCCCGGACTGCCCCGGTTCGAGGGGGCGTGCTATAATGCAGTCGGACCGGTCGCGCAGGCCGGAGAGTGCACTGCCAACCCTGCCTGGGGCGGCGGCGGATCGTATGAGCCGAGGACAGGCGGGGCTTACACCACAAGGAGGCCACGCTATGGTGAACCCCGAAGCCACCATCGAGGAGAGACCAGAATCCCCGGACGAGGCGGCACGCTGTGGCGCCGGACGTCGCGCAGGAAGGGCACTGGGGCTGACCCTGCTGGGGGCGGCCATCTTCATCCCCGCCGTCTGCTACTATCTCATGAAGCACCTCTGGGCGAAGGGGAAGGCGTCATGCACGCACGTACAGCAGCCATCAGCGCCCGAGCACCCCACCCAACGCATCACGATTCCGGTGCAGGTCGTGATGAAGCCCGAGGAGACTGCAGAGGCCGACGAAGCCGGGGGTGACGTCGCCGAACCTGAAGCGGCAGCGCCCTTTGTGGGCAGCACAGAGAGCGACAAGTTCCACCGACCAGGGTGCCGGTGGGCGCGCAACATCGACGACGCCCACCGCATCGCGTTCCCAACACGGGAGGCAGCGCTGGAGCGGGGATACGTCGCCTGCAGCACCTGTAAGCCCTGAGAAGGGCTATCAGTAGGGATTAAGCGCGCAGACACCCGATGTGCGCCTGCTCTCGTCTGTACGCCCTGCGGGGGCACCGTCGGAGTCCGGTCAAACAGCTACGCCGGCGGGCCCAGGCGGACCCTAGATCCGGTCGTCGGCGCTGTCTTCTGGCGGGAGCGGCAGCTGGATGTAGAAGGTGCTACCGCGGTTGAGGGCACTGTCCACCCAGACGCGACCGCCGTGGCGCTCGACGATGGACTTCACCAGTGCCAATCCCAAGCCGGTTCCCTGGATGTTACCGGTTTCCCGGCGCTTGATGCGGTAGAACTTCTCGAAGAGGCGCACCTGGTCGGCAGGCGCGATCCCGATGCCTGTGTCTGAGACGCGGATCGTCGCCGTGTCCTCAGTGATGTCGAGCCCCACGGTCACCTCGCCACCCGAGGGCGTGTACTTGACGGCGTTGTCGACGAGGTTGCTGACCGACTGACGGAGCAGCGTGCGGTCACCGACCACCGTCGGCGATCCCTCAGCAGGCTCCAGCCGGAGCTCCACGCCTTTGGCGCTCGCCCGAGTGCGCATCGCCTCGACGGCCTCGACGAGGATCAGCCCCAGGCGGCAGGGCTCCTGGCGGATCCCCACCCCAGCCTCAACGCGGCGGAGATCGAGCAGGTCGCCGACCAACCCGTTCATTTGCTCTATCCCCTCAAGGATGCGCTGCATGTAGTCGCGCTGCCGGTCGTTGAGGTCGCCCACCATCGAGAGCATGGTGGTGTAGCCCCGCATAAAGGTCAGCGGTGCCCGGAGGTCATGGGACACCGTCGCCACGAACTCCGACTTCAGCTCGTCCAGCTCCTTGAAGTGGGTGACATCGCGCAGGACGACCACGACGCCCAGGGTCAACCCCTCATTGCTCTTGTAGGGGGCCACGCTCGCGTAGAAGGTCCGCCCATCCTCAAAGGGCACCTCAATGGAGGGAAGCGGCTCGTCGTCGTCAGCGACATCCAGCGTAGGCCGCAGGCTCTTGGGGAGCGCGATCTGATAGCGGCGCATCCTCCGCAACGTCGTCGTCTGCGTCACCAGCGCCGCCGTGAGGGGCTCAGGCATCTCCAACTCGCTGATCGGCGTCCCCATCGCGCCCCCGTCGATACCGAAGAGGCGTTCGGCGGCGGGGTTGCTCATCTGCAGCCGGCCTTCGGCGTCCACGACGAGGATTGCGTCCCGCGTGCTGGAGAGAATGGTATGCAGCCGCCGGCGCCCACCCTCAGCGGTCTGGAAGAGGCGCGCGTTCTCGATCAGCACAGCGGCCTGGTTGGCGAGCGTGGCAAGGAAGTTGACGCGGGCCTCATCAAAGACATTGGGTCGCCCGGCACCGACCCACAGAACCGCGACGGTCTTGTCGTGGTGCCGTACCGGGAAAGCGGCGGCGCTCGCCAGCGAGGGATCGACGTTGACGCTCTGCTGCGCGCGCTTGAGGTCAGGAATGATGAGAGGGTCTTGACGGCGCAGGAGCGCCACCGTCAGCGCGCGGTCGAGGGCACTGACATCGCCCTCTACGCTGCCCACGGAGTAGATCTTCGGCTGTTTGCTCTCCTCACGCAGGTGGATGAAGCGGGCAATCGATCCAGAGACCTCAACCAGGGCACCTTCGAGGATGGGAACGATGCCCCGTTCCAGGTCGAGCGTGGCGGAGACCTTCTGCGCAACGCCCAGCAGCAGTGAGAGCTCGTTCAGGCGCTCCTGCAGACGAATGCGCATCTGCTCGAAGGAGTCGCCCAGCTGGGCCACCTCGTCGTCACCGGCGATCTCAACCTTGCCCTGGAGGTTGCCCTGGGCGATGCGGTTCGCAGCCAGGGCCAGTGAGTTGAGCGGGCGGGTGATCCGCGACGAAAGGATCGGGATGACCGCGGTGAGCAGCAGACCAAAGACGATCTGGACGATCAGGAGCGAGCCTGCCGTCTTCTGAGCGGTCTCGAGCACCGTGATGTAGGGCAGCTCGAGCACGACGCGCAGGGGGATCGTGTCCAAGTGGTGGATGTACGCGAGGATGTGTTCGCCCTCAGCCGTCAGCGTTTCCAAGACCAAGCCTTGGTCGCTGGTCTCTCGCTGCGCCTGGGCGGCTTCCTCGATCGTCCGGACGGTGCGAATCTGCGTGGCATCAGGATGCGCAACCACCCAGTTGGATTCGTCGACGATGAAACCCGTGTAGTCGTAGGTAGGTGCGCCGTTGGCACCCTCGCTCGTCTTCTGCAGGGCCTGGAGCGCAGCCTGAATCTCCGGGTGGACATCAAAGAGCGCCCGACCCACAAGATAGTAGCCCGTATCACGGCCCAGATCCTCGGGATCAACGGTACCCACGACGCTGTAGCCGTTGGCCACCAGTACGGGCGTCAGCTGCAGATCCATCACGCGGGTCTCTTCCACGCCCATCCCAATATCCCGCAGCGCCTCGAGGGCAGCGAGCTCCTCCGTTGTCAGTGTGACGTCGCCCGCGGACACGGGCGTCGCCTCGACAATCTCGAACTCGCCGGCCTCCCACTGAACCAGCAGCAATTGCTGGAAGAAGGGCACCACCCGAAGGGCGATGTTGAGTGTCTGACGCTGCAGTCGGGGGTCGTCACTGAGCAGTTGTGGCTCTTCAGAGAAGGTATCGATCAGGTTCCGCCCGGTGAGGTAGAACTGCTGGATGTTCTTGGCGGCGGTGACAGCGCTCCGCTTCATCTCCTCCAGGGACTGCTCCTGCGCCAACGTGACGCTGCGGTTGGTGACCGCAAGCACAGAGAAGAGGACGCTGATGAGCACGATCGGCACGCTCAAGACCATGAACTGCGCGCTCAGGGAGCGGCTATAGAAGGAGGTCACCTCTCCCTGCTGGGGCAGGCGCCACTTGGGATTGAGCGCGATCAGCTGGTAGAGCAGCCCGATGCCCGCCCCGACAAAGACCCACAAGGGCAATTCGTTGCGCCAGAGCACAATCACGAAGTCAATGATGTGCAGACCACCGGCGATGCGGCTGGCGGTGAGCCGGCTCAGCGAGAGCAACAGCACGGTGATCACCGAGGCCAGCGTGAGAGCAACCAGGGGCTGGCGGAGTCCCCGGAAGATGTCACCGCGATAGCGTTGGTGGAGGAAGACGCCGACGAGGCAGCCCCACGTAGCCAGAGATAGCACGTCGGTCACGATCAGCGGCGTGTAGCGAGCCCACGCCAAGCCTCCGATCAGCCCGGCGACGAGCCCTGGCCCGGGTCCAAAGACGTAGGCAACGGCGGCGATGACCGCGAAAGCGGGCAACGAGATGGCCGATGTGAAGGGCAGGACATTCATCGGCCCTGGGGGAATCACCACGCGCTGCGCGGGATAGACGGCTAGCAGGCGATGCAGCGGCACAACGGCGATGAGCAACACGAGGAAGATGGCCCATCCCTTGCGGTCGAGCTTGTGGAAGTCATCCCGCCGCTTCCAGAAGATCCAAGCAAAAGCTGCCAGATAGGCAGCAAGGAGCACTAGACTGGGTAACCAGAGTGGGACTTCCAGAGAGAAGGGCCCTGGACTTCGCAGTTCATCGATTATCATAGATATCTCTTGGGCGATGAGGGCGATTGGCAACAGCTTAGTTCAGTTACAGGGCGAAGTCAAACCGCCGGCTGAACATAGCGATGAGCAATGTTGCAGTACAACCTATCTCTATGATAGTCAAATAACGTTGATTGACAACTTCAGTCTGCGTTACGATTCCGTTTCGAGAGGGGGGCGATGGGAATTGACAGGGCCGGTCAACCAGGTAGAATATTGTAAGGATTCTTAGTGGAAATCCCCGCAGCCGGGAGGAGATGATGACCGCAAACACGAGATGGCGAGAGCTCAGTCAGATGTGCCCGATGTGTGGTAAGGCGTGTTGCGGTGAATGCACCTGTCTACCGGAGGATGCCCGTCCCTACGCGAACCCCAACCTATGGCAGCGGTTGCGCGAAGACATCGACAACGTCTTCAACAAGGACCCGGCAGCACGCAGCACACTGGAGGTGCTAACCAGCTATCCGGGCCTGCACGCCATCTGGCTTCATCGCGTCTCCCATTGGCTCTGGTCCCACGGCGCCCTCTTCCCCGCGAGGTACCTCTCACATATCGGCCGTTGGCTCACGGGCATCGAGATTCATCCGGGCGCTACCATTGGGCGGCGGTTCTTCATTGACCATGGCATGGGCGTGGTCATTGGCGAGACCGCTGAGGTCGGAGACGATGTCCTGCTCTACAAGGGCGTCGTTCTGGGGGGCGTCTCGATGGAGAAAACGAAGCGCCACCCCACGATTGGCAACGGGGTGATCGTGGGCTCGAATGCCGTGATCCTCGGGCCCATCGAGGTCGGCAACAACAGCAAGATCGGGTCCGGCGCCGTCGTGGTCAAGCCTGTGCCGGCCTTTGCCACGGTGGTCGGTGTGCCGGGCCAGGTTGTGAAGGTGAACGGGGTGAAGTGCCGGCGAATGCCGGACCTGCACCACGAGCTACTGCCCGACGTTGTGTCCGAGTCGCTCCAGGCGATGCAGCGCCGGATCGACGAGCTATCGGCGCAGGTGGCGGCCCTGCAGGGACAGGCGGGCAGCGCGATGGACGTTGACGCACCTGGCGGGGCCAACGAGGGCGAGACAGCCGCCGACCAAGAACCCGTTTGCGTCGCGGAGAGGTCGCCGGCTTAGGAAACAAGGAGACGATATCGTGGGTTTGAAACCCGAGGGCTTCAACGGCGTTGTTGCAGAGAATGTGCTGGATCTCGTCGGGCGCACACCCGTCGTGAGGATCACGAAGCTGGTCACGCCGGATATGGCGACCGTCTGGGCCAAGCTGGAACGCCAGAATCCGGGAGGTTGTGTGAAGGAGCGGATTGGGCTGTCGATGATTGAGGCCGCGGAGCGGGAGGGGCGCATCAAGCCTGGCGACCTCATTGTCGAGCCGACAAGTGGCAATACAGGGATCGGCCTTGCTATGGTCGCTGCGTTCCGCGGGTACCGGCTGATCTTGGTGATGCCGGACACGCTCAGCGTTGAGCGGCGCATGCTCTTTAAGGCCTACGGTGCGGACCTCGTGCTGACGCCGGGCAAGACAGGCATCAAGGGATCGATCGCCAAGGCGGAGGAGATCGTGGCGGAGAACCCAGGGGCCTTTATGCCCAACCAGTTTGAGAATGCGGCCAATCCGATGGTGCATTACCTCACAACCGGCCCAGAGATCCTCGCGCAAGTCCCAGATCTGGACGCCTTTGTCGCCGGCGTGGGCACCGGCGGCACGGTCACGGGGGTTGGACGGCGGTTCCGCGAGGACGCGCCGCACGTGCAGGTCTACGCGGTAGAGCCCGCCGAGTCGCCGGTCCTCTCGGGCGGCGAGAAGGGGAGCCACGAGATCCAGGGGATCGGTGCCGGGTTCAAACCGGCTATCCTCGATATGAGCGTGGTGGACGAAGTCGTGCGTGTGACAAGCGACGACGCCTGGGAAATGACGCGGCGCCTCGCGCGTGAGGAAGGGCTCCTCGTCGGCATCAGCTCCGGCGCCGCCACCGTGGCCGCCCTAGCGGTCGCCAGGCGCTTGGGGCCTGGAAAGACAGTGGTCGCGCTGCTCCCGGACACAGGTGAGCGGTACCTGAGCACAGGCGTCTTCGACGC
>JAFGNI010000431.1 GCA_016927095.1 Anaerolineae bacterium
ACCCGCAACACCGGCAACGTCCAGAACGACCATACCCTGGTCGACCTAGAACGTCTCTAACAAAGCCACCCAGAAACCAGACGTGCCGCCGGCACGTCTCTACCTCAAGCGGCTGTCGCCCTGTCGCCCTTCGTAGAGACGCCCCGGTGGGGCGTTTTCTTTGCGCATACCCCACCTGCCTCCATGGCTATACCTCGTCGCCGATAAGGCCAATAGCCAGCCTTCCCGGCCAGACGTGCCACCGACCTATAGCCCCAGCAGGTTGCTGACGATCTGTGTTACCAAGGCCAGGATGATCGACAGCGCCATCACGCCTAGTTTGCTCAGAATCGGCACATCCACAGGCCAGGTCTGGGCGGCGGCGACCTTGCGCTCCAGAGCCTCCAGGGCCAGTACCGCGCCCGGATCGAACGTGCGTGGCTCGTCCTCTTCATCCTCGGTGGGCGTTAGCGTGCCGGCTAGGATCTCTTCCCACCGCGCCCGCACAGCCTCCCTGAGCGCTTTCTTCTCCGCCTTCATACGGCGGTGCGCTCCGATCAGCGGCAGGAAGAAGAGCACCAGGCCCAGCACAAGCAGCGTCGCCACGGTGATGACGTACTCTGTCCGAACAGGGCCGATCAACAGCATCAGCCCCATAATGAGGAGCAGGCCAAAGTAGGCGGCAGAGAGCGAGAGCGACAACTTAGCCATCGGCTTCAGCCCCATGCTCTCGTCCTCGTAGAAGGGCTTCAGTCGGAGCGAGCCTTTGCCCAACCTGAAGAGCCCCCATACAGCGCTCGCGTAGACCCAGATCGCCGTCCCGGACATCAGGTAGAGCGGCGGGCCCGACACGGCCTCGTAGACCGTGCTGACGGGTCCCGGCGCCGATGCCAAGCGCGCCCTGTAATCGCCGATGAAGAGGGCCTCGATGGCGAAGCCGATGAGCAGGGCAGGGAGTAGCCATGAGACGTGCCCAAATGCTGCGTCGAACGCCCCTGGCTCCGACAGCCGTGGCGTCAGGGCTTTCCTTGACTTGATCACGCTGCGTCGAGCATATGCAATCGTCCAGAAGAGGATGGTGTAGAATGCGAACCAGAGGATGATGGACAGTATCTCCTGCCAGCGGCGCTCAGGCAGATGGCCATAGAAGAAGGCCGACATACTGGCCTCTAGGTCGCCCGTCTCTAGGAAGCCGATCAGCAGGCTGCCTGGCGGCCCCAAGAGTGCCGCAACCAAGACCGCCGCCCAGCCGTAGGGCAGCGGGAGCAGGGCGAGCACACGCTCGACCAAGGTCGGGCGTTCAGGACCCATCTTGGTTGGCTCATGTGTCTCTGTTGTTAGCGTAGCGGCCATTTGCTGTTGTCTCCGTTCACAACGTGTTCTATAATAAAATAGACCATCATCTAGGAATTGTCAAGGGGTGAGATGCTGCCCGGAGGCGCGTGATGTCCAATCGCAACGAGATGCTCCGACGACGCGTGCAGGCGATGTTGCCCGACCTGGAGATCAGGCAGCTTGAGCTCAACGATGAGGGGTTGGCCAACGATGTTGTGGTTGTCAATGGCGAGTTGGTCTTCCGCTTTCCCAAGACCGAAGCTGCTGCGACTGTTCTGGAGACGGAGAGCCAGATCCTCAGCCTGGTGCAGCCACACCTCAGCCTGCCCGTGCCGGCACCGATCCACAGCGGTCGCGATTGCATGGTCTATCGCCTGCTGCCGGGTCAGCCGTTGACGCGCCGGCTCCTGCTGAGCCTGGACGATCGGATTCGGAGTCACGTTGCACGTCAGCTCGGCAGCTTCCTTCGAGACCTGCACGCGCTCGATACAGCGTCGCTGGACGGTTGGGAGGTTCCGTTCACCCGCGCCCCGGTGACACGGGAGCGGTGGCTCGATCTGCGCGACCGGATTCAGGCCAACGTCTACCCCTTGCTCTTGCACCACCAGGTCGTGTGGGCCGACCACCTCTTCGCTCAAGCGTTGGACGATCCCGCCTTCTTTGACTATGAACTTGCCCTGATCCACGGCGACCTTGCCTCTTACCATATCCTCTTCGAGCCTGACGCCGGAGCGGTCACCGGGATTATTGACTTCGGCGTCGCCGGCCTGGGCGATCCGGCCCTCGATATCGGTAGCCTAATCACCGCCTATGGCGAACGCTTCGTCGAGGAGATGGCGCCCGGCTATCCCGGGTTGGGTGCCTGCCTGCCGCGAGCCCGCTTCTACGCGCAGTCCATCGAGTTACAGTGGGTGCTTCTGGGGGTCGAAACCGGCGAGACCTTCTGGTTCACAGCGCATATCGGCGGTGCACGCGACATTCGCGCGTGACCACTATGTACGTACGATTATTGTATCGCGAACCAGCCCAGAGCTGATATCGCGGTCGGGAGGTGCGGAGATGGCAAGTGAACAACCAGTTGATACCAACGTCAAGCAAGCGGTGCCGTTCTTCGGCGTGTCGGACATTGAGGCGTCGGTACGGTACTACGTCGACGGCCTTGGCTTCACGATGACCCAGAAGTGGATCCACGAGGGCAAGCTGCGTTGGTGTTGGCTCGAGCGTGGCGGCGCGGGCCTCATGCTCCAGGAGTTTTGGACCGAGGGGCCTCACGCCAACGTCCCCGAGGACAGGCTCGGTGTGGGCGTCGCCGTCAACTTCATCTGTGAGGATGCACTGCTCCTCTATTGCGAGATCACCGCCCGCAGCATCGAGGCCGATGAGCCTTTCGTCGGCAACGCGATGTGGGTGACCGGCCTGAAAGACCCCGACGGCTACAGCCTTTACTTCGAGAGTCCTACC
>JAFGNI010000432.1 GCA_016927095.1 Anaerolineae bacterium
CGCGAGGGCAGCCGAGCGCGACAACAAAGGGTGGTTGCAGGCGATATGAGAGTGTGATAGAGTGGCGATGGCACGTTGCCGAACATAGACTCTCCCGCCCTCAGGATTGACCAGAAGATGAAGATCAACGCCATCGTGACGGCCCCACCCTACGCGCCCTACCTCGACGAGGTGACACGCCATCCCATCGTCAGCGGGCTGCGGCTGAACACAGTCATGCCCCTCGTGGAGAGCCACATCGAGGTGCTCGCACGGTTGAGCTCGCTCGGTCAGCCGCTCTGGGTCGACCTTAAGGGGCGGCAGCTCCGTGTGGTGGGCGCCGCGATCCCACCCTACACCGAGGTCCACCTCAGCCATCCCATCCGCGTCCGCACGCCCGTCGACGCCTTCTTCTCCGACGGGCGCGAGCGCATGCGCGTCGCCGCTGTTGAGGACAACCGCCTGATCCTGGAGGACGGCCCCCATCGCCTGATCGGCCCAGGGGAATCCGTCAACATCGTCGATCCCACCCTGGAGGTCCTGGGCACCTTGACCGAGACGGATCGCGCCTACCTAGCGGCGATGAAAGAGGTCGGCCTCCACCGAGTGATGCTCTCCTACGTCGAGACGCCTGCAGATATCGCAGAGGTCCGCGACCTGCTTCCAGGGGCCGAGATCGTGCTGAAAATCGAGTCCCAGCGGGGCCTGGCCTTTGCCCGCCGCTACGGCGCCGGCCAAGGCCGCCTGATGGCTGCCCGCGGCGACCTCTACGTCGAGGTGCCCCGTCCGCACCGGATTGTCAGCGCGCTGCGAGCCATCATCCAGGCCGACTCGAATGCCATCGTCGCCAGCCGCATCTTCGACTCGCTGGCCCACCACCCCGTGCCCGAGAGCGCGGACATCGGCGATGTCGCCTTCCTGCTCAGCCTGGGCTACCGCACACTTATGCTCGGGGACGTGACCTGCTTCGACCGCGACACGGTCCTCGAGGCCCTCAATCTCCTTGAGGCCATCGCCGGCGAGTTTCCCGAGGTGACCGCGTGAGCATGGCCCGTGATGTAGGGCGGGTAGCCGACCCGCCCCCTGGCGCGAACCACCGATGAAGATCGCACTAGCCCAGATCAACCCCACCGTCGGTGACCTCGCCGGCAACGTCGACCGCTGTCTCGACGCCATTGCCGAGGGCGATCGCCGGAGGGCCGATCTCGTGGTCCTGCCCGAGATGGCGATCCCCGGCTACCCGCCGCGCGACATCCTCTACGATTCCAGCTTCATCGACGCCATCGGTGAGGCAACGCGCGACCTGGCTCACCGCGCCGCCGGCGGCCCGCCCGCGCTGGTCGGCACCGTCGCCCTCGGCGGCGCCACGACGGTCAAGCATCCGGGATTGCACAATGCCGTTGCCCTCCTGCGGGACGGCGAGGCGACCACGGCAGCGATCAAGCGCTTGCTCCCCGCTTACGACGTCTTCCTGGAACCCCGGTGGTTCACGCCGGGACCGGCGCTCCCCCCCCTTGAGATCGCCGGTAAGCGGATCGGTGTCATCGTTTGCGAGGACATGTGGGACGAGAGCTATCCGGTCCATCCCCCCGCTGAGGCCCTAAGCGCGGGGGCGGATATGCTGGTGGTGGCGGCTGCCGTCCCTTATCGAACCGGCATCCAAGCCGAACGCCTTCACCACGCCCGCCGCCACGGCTGCCCGCTGGTCCACGTCAACCTCTGCGGCGCCAACGATGAGCTGATCTTCGACGGGCAGAGCTTCGCTTTGAACGCTGCAGGGGAACTCGTCGCTCAACTGCCGGCTTTCGATGAAGCCGTACAAGTCGTGGACCTTGAAACCGCGATGCCGCTGAAGGCGGATGCTGGCCCTCAGAACGGGGAACTCTTCGGCGCCCTTGTACTGGGGATTCGCGACTTCGCGTGCAAGAACGGGAGCCCCCATCTCTTCCTGGGGCTCTCAGGTGGCATCGACTCGTCGCTTGTCGCCGTTCTAGCCGCCGAGGCAGTGGGACCCGCCAATGTCACCGGTGTCGCCATCCCGTCCCGCTACACCGATCCCCGCTCTACCGAGAGCGCCGCGACGCTGGCACGTGCCCTAGGCATCGGCTTCGAGATCGTCGAGCTCGCGCCACTCCACACCGCCGTCGAGGCCACACTGGGCGATTTGCTGGTATCCGGCGAGGCCGGCGGCACACGAGCAGACGTCACTACGGCTGCAGAAAACGCCCAGGCCCGCCTGCGGATGCTCATCCTGATGGCCTTCGTCAACCGCTACGGGGGCCTGCTCCTCAACACCAGCAATAAGACCGAGCTGGCGCTCGGCTACGGCACGCTCTATGGCGACCTGGCGGGCACCCTCTCGCCTATAGGCGACCTGACTAAACCGCAGGTCTACGACCTGGCGCGCTGGGTACAGGAGACACGTGGCGCCATCATCCCACCCTTCGTCCTCGAACGCCCGCCCTCCGCAGAGCTCAAACCCGGCCAGGTCGACCCTTTCGACTATCCCAAGATCGCCCCCGCCCTGGAGGCCCTCGTCCGCGCCAACCGCAGTAACGCCGCCCTCCGCCGCTCCGAGCACAAACGCCAACACCACGGCATCATCCTCAAAGTCAGCGAGAAAGCCTTCGGCTCCGGACGAATGATCCCCATCACGCGCCGATGAGATCCCAGGCAGGAGAACTGGCTGGCTGACCTTCCGGGAAGCTTGGAAGCTTCCCGGAAGGTGTCGAGACGATCAGATCGGTCGGCTGACCGCGACATGCAGCCTTCGCGGAAGCACACAACTAAAGCGGGACACTCACGGTGCGTGAGTGTCCCGTCATCGAAAGCTGAGAGCCGACCGCTGCCGTCTACACCTTCCCCATCGCCCGCAACGCCTCAAAACTCCGCTTGCACACGTCGAACCCGAACCCATCCGGGCTCCCTTCCTCGACCACATACCAGACCGGGTCGTGCAACGTCTCGGCCACCTCGAAGATCGTGTCCCAATCGGCCTCGCCCTCGCCGATCACCGAGCCCGGCTCGCCGCCGTAGTCCTTCAAGTGGATCGACCGCGCCCGACCCGGGAACTTGCGCAGCATCTTGAGGGGATCGCCGTCGCCATGGGCGCAGTTGCCGATATCCATCTGCATCACGACCTCGGGCTTTGTGTGGGAGAACAGAATCTCCCAAGCGGTCTCATCGCCATGGTAGACGAAGTCAAAGGGATGCGCGTGATAGCCGGTGACCATACCCAAGGGAGCCAACTTCTCCGCGACGGTGTTCAGGATCTCGGCGAGCTCCAACGTCGTGTCGAGCTGACTCATCCGTTGCTTGTCCGCGGCAACCATCAGGAAGTTGTTGCCCAACACCTGATTCATCTCGATCGTCCGCGCGAGATTGTCGCCCAACAGCGCGTCGGTGGCCAAGTGGAAGCCACAGCACGCGATCCCCGCGTCGTCGTACATCTGGCGAATCTCCTTCGGCGTGTGGCCCATCCACATCAGCTCCGCGCCGTTGTAGCCCCATGGCTCCGCCGCCACGTAGCCAATCCCGGCCACCGCTTTGAGGGTGGCAGCCAGGTCCTTCTGGACCTCGCCGCGCACCGAGAAGAGCTGCAGTCCGATCGGTACCTTCTTTTCTGACATGATCTGTCCTCCTCAATATGGAAGTTACGTTGCCCCTACTCTGAATCAAGTGATGAAGTTGTCAAATCGCCAAGTCTGACCTGCCGGCAGCCTGGAACCGAGCCCGGCCGGCCTGGACAGGCCGGCTTACAACCACCGCGGTGTAGGGCGGCCTGTCTAGGCCGCCCCTGCGTGGACACAAGGTCGCCAGTATCCGTGCCCGTGCGGGGGTCCCACCGGCGATGCCAGGCCACAAACGCTGCCGCGATCGACCCGGCTCGGCCTGGACAGGCCG
>JAFGNI010000433.1 GCA_016927095.1 Anaerolineae bacterium
GCGGTGTTGTTCGTACCGTGCGACAAACTGTTTCCCAGCTTCCGCCCCGCTGAAGCCCAGGCGGCGGGCCAGGAGGGTGAGCGCCTCGTTGTCCTGGGGCAGCGTGTGCGTCTGCCGGTAATGCATCATCTGTAGGTGGTGTTCGATCGTACGCAGGAAGATATAGCCATCGGACAGAACACGGGTCTCATAGGCTGAGAGGAAACCTGACATCGACAGGCGAGCCAGAGCATCCAGGGTGTTGTGGCTGCGTAGGTCTCTGTGGTCAGCCCCGTGAACGAGCTGGAGGTATTGGGTCACAAACTCGACATCGCGGATGGAACCCTCGCCTAGCTTCACCTCCCCCCAATCGAGCCCCCTCTTGCGGAGGTGGCTTTCTGTCAGTTGTCGCATCGTCCGGACGCTGTCCCGGGCCTTGTGCGAAGCGATGCTGTAGAGGATGGGCGCGGCACCGTCCAGGAATCGCTGCCCGAGCTCCAGATTGCCGGCAATTGGGCGCGCCTTCAGGAGCGCCTGCTTTTCCCATGTCCGGGCGTGGTCGATCAGGTACTTGAGATAGCCATCGGTCGACGTGACCAGCGGTCCGGCCCGCCCCCAAGGGCGCAGGCGCATATCTACGCGGTAGAGGAAGCCCTCCTTGGTCATCTCGGTGAGCCCCGTAATCAGTTGCTCCGCTACATGTCGGTGGTTGCTAGGGGCCTCTGACGACAGGAAGAGCAGATCAATGTCCGAGCTGTAGTTGAGCTCCTGTCCTCCCAGTTTTCCCAGAGCCAGGACGACGAAATCGTCCAGGTCGCTGCTTTCGATGCTCGTCGGCCCTGCGGCGGCGACGGCTAGGCAGGCCTGCACGAGGCTGTCGGCGAGGTTGGAGAGCTGTGCCGTCACTACCGGCAGATCGAAAAGATCGAGCAGATCGCATGTGCCGATCCGCAGCAGTTCCAGTCGCTGAAAGCGACGGAGTGCGTTCAGTTGGCGCTCCGGCCCCTCTGTCAGCGGCTCGGACGGTTGGTCGGCGGAGAGCTGAGCCGTGGACTTGAGGGGCGCAAGGCGCTGAAACTCGATCAACCGTGCGAAATACGCCGGGCTGCGCAGTAGGATCTCCGTGAGGAACTGGCTGCCGTCGAACAATCTGACCAGGATCTCCGCCGCACGCAGGTGCGTCGCCAGGAACTGCAGCAGGTCAGCGGGGTCGCTGGCGCCCGTGAGGAATCGCTCCAGGTTGATCAGCACCCGATCGGGGTTGCCCGTCTCTGACAACATCGTCAGTAGATAGGGCAGGAGGTCGGCAAACACGCGCCCGTGAGGCGCCATGCCGGCGATCCGGAGCAGCCGCCGGTGCGTGGTCTCCCAGTTTTCGAAGCCCAGCGGAACCAGCCAATGGCGGATATCCTCAGCAGTCAGTGACGCGTAGAGCAGCTCCTCGGCCCCTCTATAGATATTTGTCACCGCTGCGTTTTCCTGAGCATAGGTCTAGGCATAGGCTGCGCTGGCGCTCCCCCACCGTCTGTGGCAGCCATTATAGAAACCGCAGTTGCCTTGTCAATGGTCCGAAAAATGGCCCATTCGGGTACTAGACGCTTGGGTACTGGCCAACTATGATAGGGGCTGTGGTAGCAGTTGTGCGGGCCTGCGCTGTTCCGCACGACACCCGGCGGCCAACCGTTCAGGAGGAGAGACGATGTTGACAAGTGTTTCGGACGTCATCAAGATGGGCAAAGACGTTGAGATGGTGGATCTGCGGTTCACGGATCTTCTGGGGATGTGGCATCACTTCACGATGCCCGCTCGCGAGTTGACCGAAGAGCTATTTGAGGAGGGCATCGGCTTCGATGGCTCCTCAATCCGCGCATTCCAGGAAATCCACGAATCTGACATGATCTTGATCCCCGATGCTGAGACGGCTTTCCGAGATCAGATCTTCGAGGTGCCAACACTCGTTGTCATCTGCGATATCTATGATCCTGTGACGCGACAGCCCTACACCCGCGATGCCCGTTACGTCGCCAAGAAGGCGGAAGCCTATCTCAACCAGACCGGCATTGCGGACGTCAGTTATTGGGGACCCGAGGCCGAGTTCTTCCTTTTCGACAGCGCGGTCTATGGTGACGGCACCAACGAAGCCTTCTATCGCATCGATAGCTCCGAAGGTTGGTGGAACAGCGGGTTGACCGGTGGGAAAGGTGGCCAGATCTCGCCCAAGCGAGGATATTTCCCCGTGCCGCCGGCAGATACGAAGCAGGATGTTCGCAGTCGCATCGTGATGGCCCTGGAGGCAGCCGGTGTCCCCGTCGAGGTACATCACCACGAGGTCGCGACCGCGGGTCAGTCCGAGATCGATCTGCGCTACACGACCCTGCTGCGGATGGCGGACAGCATTCAGATCTACAAGTACCTGGTTAAGAACGTCGCCCGCCAGCATGGCCTGACTGCGACCTTCATGCCGAAGCCCCTCTTCGGTGACAACGGCAGTGGCATGCATGTCCACCAGAGTCTGTGGCGGGGCGAGTCTAATGTCTTTTTCGACGAAGCCGGTTATGCACAATTGTCGGACACGGCCAAGTATTACATCGGTGGTCTGCTCAAGCACGCTCCAGCGCTGCTGGCGATCGCGGCGCCCACGACGAACTCCTATCGTCGCTTGGTGCCGGGCTTCGAGGCACCCGTCAACCTCGCCTATTCGCAGCGCAACCGGTCGGCTGTCTGCCGGATCCCCATGTATTCCAAGAGCCCAAAGGCGAAGCGGGTTGAGTTCCGCGCGCCTGATCCCTCTGCCAACCCCTATCTGTGCTTCGCAGCGCTCCTGATGGCGGGTCTCGACGGTGTGCAGAACCAGATCGATCCCGGTGAGCCGATGGACAAGGATCTCTATGACCTGCCGCCGGAGGAAGCGGCAAAGATCAAGCAGGTGCCCGGTTCGCTGGCTGCCGTCTTGGCTGCTCTGGAAGCTGACCATGAGTTCCTGCTCAAAGGCGATGTCTTCACACCGGACCTGCTGGAGGCCTACGTTAGCTACAAGCGGTCGGCTGAGGTTGACCCGGTTCGCATGCGGCCCCATCCGCATGAGTTCACGCTCTACTTTGATATCTAGGCGGTAGCGGTAACGCTGGTTCGTCAAGAGGGCTGCAAAGGCTGTCCCAATCGTGCTAAGGCCCTCTTGACAGTGCCGGGTCTGGGCAGGCTATTCTATGGCAACGCGGTCTACGGTTAGGGGGAGAAGGATGGGGGAGACGTTTTGCATTCAGCCATGGAATAGCCGGCCCAAAAGCATCTCAGGAGTGGTTGAATCGTGATCCCCACGTGTTAGAATTGCCGCCATAGGTGATTCTACACGTATGATCGACGCAGAGTTCTCCTTACCGCAGATGCCGACGGTTACGGATGCGGACCTTGTGCAGACCGATCCCCGGCTTGTGAATGCGCTCCACAGCCTCAACCGCATCGGTGCTGCGATCAATCGTCTGACGCCCCAGGGCTATGCCAGTGTCGATGTGACACTGCGGCTCATCGCGGAGAGCGTTATCCAGGTCGTCCCGGGGGCAACTGCCGTCCTCTACACCTACGCTGCCTCCGAACAGGCTTTCGAGCCCGCTTCTCGCGTCTCCGCGGGCGAGTCCGAAGACATGCCTCATGATCTTCCCCGCCTCACTGGTTTCGGGATGCGGGCCATCCGCCAACAGCGGCGTGTCCTCTCTTATGAGGAAGCTGATATTGACCTGAGTCCAGCCGCAGCGGAGACCGGGGCTATGGCGCTCGCCTGCTTTCCGCTGATTGTGGCCAGCGATCCTGTTGGTGTCCTGTATGTCTACCAGCTGCGAGCCGCACGTTTCGAGCAGTTTGAGCTCCTGCTGCTGGACAGTCTTGTCAATCATGCGGCGATGGCGATCTATCAGGCTCACCGCCTGTCCCACATCCGGCAGGACCTGCTGCGCTCTGAGGACGCGCTGGACCGCCTGCGACATGCCGGCATGTTGATCTCCTCGCGCCTGGGATTGGACGAGACGCTGGAGGCCATCTTGGATATGGCCCTCAGTGTCACCGGCGCCCAGTATGGGATCTTCCGCCTTGTCGATGAGACGGGCACGCAGCTCGTGGTGCGGGCCGTTGTCGGGGCGGCGGGGCGTCCCCAACTGGGGGCCCTGCCGATGGACAGCTCCAGCGTGATGGGCTGGGTAGCCACGCATCGCCAATCTCTCTGCATTCACGATCTGGAGGCGGCCCCCTGGGTGCGGCTGTACCATCCGCTCGATGAGGACCTGAGGATGCGGTCGGAGTTGGCAGTACCGCTGATTGGTTCCAGCGGGCGGTTGGAGGGGGTGCTCAATCTCGAGAGCCCGATGGTCGGCGCCTTTGGCGACCAGGACCGGCATCTCCTGCACTTCCTGGCGACGCAGGCTGTGATCGCGATCCAGGAGGCGCGCCTGCTGGATGCGCTGCTTGAGGTGGCGCGTCTGTTGCTGATTGAGCCTTATCCGCGTCTCCTGCAGCATCTCGTCGTCCAGGCCACCAACCTCCTCAACGCCTCAGCCGGCGCCATCTGGCGTCTGGACGACGACGAGACCCTGACGTTGCAGGCGACCACGGAGGGCCCTCAGCGGGGCGACCGCCTGCCCCTACGTGGCAGCCTGACCGGGAGGGCCGTGATCGAGCGTGCTCCGGTGGTGTCCCAGGACGTCCGCCAGGACGAGCGCTTCTATCGCGTCGACCTCGCCCGGCAACAGGCCTGGGCGCGAGCGCTCGTGGTCCCGATTGTCTCCAGTGAAGACGGGGAGCCGATCGGCGCCCTCAGCGTCTATGGCTTGCACGGCGAACCTGGGCACTTTACCGAGTCCGAATGGGATAAGAAGGTACTCACCTGTCTGGCCTACTATGCCGCCCTCGCCTTTCAGAACGCCGATCGGCAGCGCGCGCTCAGGCTGGCACAGGAGCGCCACGCTGTCGCGGAGACCTTCGCAGCCGTTGGTGATGTGGCTGCCAACGTGCTTCACCACCTCAACAACAAAGTCGGTACGATTCCTGTCAGGGTGCAGGGCATTGAGGCCAAGTGTGGCCCGCTGCTCGAGGAGAGCGACTATCTGGCATCAAACCTGCGGGAGATCGAGCGCAGCGCCCGTGAAGCGATGGATGCTGTGCGCGACAGCTTGGTCAATCTGCGTCCGATACATCCATCGCCGGTCACTGTGGTAGGGTGCGTCCGGGCGGCGCTCGATGAAGCGCAACTTCCGGAGTCGGTTATGGTTACACTCGCTGCTTTGGACGACCTGCCTGCTGTGGTGGCCAGCCAACGCAGCCTGACGTTTGTCTTCACCAATCTGCTCAACAACGCGGCGACAGCGATGCAGGGACGTGGCCAGATCGTCATTCAGGGCCAGGCCCTCGACGCATGGGTAGAGATCGCGGTAGTCGATGATGGGCCGGGCATCGCGCGCCATCTCCAGGAGCGCATCTTCGAGTTTGGTCTGCCCACGCGCACGTCGCGGCCCAACGGCAAGCTGGGTTTTGGCCTATGGTGGGTGAAGACACTGATGATGCGGTTGGGCGGCTCGATCTCGGTCGACAGCGATGGGCATCAAGGTACGCGCTTCGTATTGCGCCTACCCCGGGTGGAGGCATCCGATGGATCCGCGTGAGCAGGCCCGTGCACTCATCGTCGATGACGATCCAGCATGGCAGGAGATCGTTGGCGAAATCCTGCGCGATGACGGCCTAGCGGTGGATCTTGCCAGCAACCTGGAGGAAGCCACGCTGCTTCTGCGGCAGCGGCCTCACCGCGTTGCCGTGGTCGATCTGGCGCTAGGGCCGGGGGCCGCGGCCAATCAGGATGGCCTGCAGGTCCTGGCAACGGTGCGGCGTCATGACCCTGGTTGTGTCACGATTCTGTTGACCGGCTACGCAACTGTACCGCTAGCCGTCGAGGTTCTGACCTCCTATGGCGCGCTCAGTTGCCTGACGAAGGCCAGCTTCGACCGGGCCGAGTTCCAGCGTCTGATCTCCCGGGCGCTTTCCGTCGCACCAGTCTTGGGCCCCGTAAGTCCGGAGAGAGCCGCCGGGACTAGCGAACGCGTGGGTGTGGTCTCTGAGCCGGGGCGGATCTCGGATTCGGTCCTGGTGGTCGATGATGACGCCGGGTGGCGCAGTATCCTCTCGGAGTTGTTGACCGATGCTGGCTATCAGGTGCGGCTCTGCAACAGCTACGGTGAGGCACTGGGTTGTCTTAGGCGGGAGCACTACGCTGTCGCGGTTGTGGACCTTGCCCTCAGCGAAGTTCCACATCCCCTCGATCGCGAGCGCGTGCCCGCTGGCTATCGACTGCTGGAACAGGTGCAGGCCGGCGGTGGATCTGCGATTGTGGTCAGCGGCATGGCGAACCCGAATGAGATCCGGCGCGTCTATGGTGACTATGATCTCTTCGCCTACCTGGAGAAGCAGGCCTTTGACCGGCGCGCATTTCTGCAGGCGGTGTCCGAGGCTTGCGAGTGTCATGGGGCCGCCCAGGCGCTCGATGTGCTTACCCCGCGTGAGCTGGAGGTGCTAGGTATGCTGGTCCAAGGCCTGACAAACAAGCAGCTTGCGGCGTCCTTGTTCATCTCGACGAACACCGTCAAACGCCACTTGAAGGCCATCTACGGAAAGCTGGAGGTCCATACGCGTGCGGCTGCCGTCGCCAAGGCGGTCTCCTCGGGCCTGATCGTTGAGACAGATCGTTCATAGCCGGATTCGCTCATCCCGGCGCGCTAACTTGCTCCGCGAGCGAAGGAAGGTATACTTCGGTCTGCTGGCGATTCGATAGAGCTCCTGTTCTGAAGCGGCGGGAGCTTCTCTTGTTCATAGTGGATGGTGTCTCTGTCGCAAGTTATCTGTGCCGAAAGCGTGCGCGTGCCGATCTACGAGTACTACTGCCAGGTTTGCTATGGGCGATTCAGTCATCTAGCCCGTGAGTTCGATGCCCCTGCGCCGCCCTGTCCCCGATGTGGTAATCAGGATGTCGAGCGCCTTGTCTCCGCTGTCAACGTTGTCCACCCACCGGCGGATCACCAGGCGCAGTTGAGAGCTGAAGCTGCCGCCGTGGATGACCGTGATCTGCAAGCCGCAGCGCAGCTTCTGCAGGCGTCGGGAAGGTTGGAGGACGCCGAGGGGCTCTATGGCAGCCGGGCTTACAAGGAGTTGATCGCGCGGCGTGCAGCTGGCGCTAGCGACAGCGACCTAGGTGACCTCGTGGATAATCTTGTGGCAGCAACGCAACAGTCGGACGCGACCGAGACGGCGGCTGCCATGGCACTCTCAAAGCAGGTCGATAACCGTCTTGGCGCGGATGGACCGGCGGAGGGACACGAGCATGGCAGGGGTCTTCAGACTGCGGACGCCGGGCATTCGGAAGCAGAACACACTACACCAGGCTCTCGATCTCGCCGCTCTGCCCCCAACCTTGGTTGGGGTTGACATGGCGCCGACTACCTTTGGACTGAGACCGGGAATCACGTGGAGGTTTGATGGAGAATCCTTTCCTGCAGCATATCCGTGATATCTTTGCCAGACTATCAGGACGCACGCTGATTCTCGCTGGCACCGTCTGGGTCGTCATCTTTGTGGTGGCCCTGTCTTGCTTGTTTGGCGTGATTGAACTACCTGGACGCAATCGCGGCCCTGCAGACCCGACAGGCACGCCCGTCCCGTCCGCGGATGCCCCCTTCTCGTCTGGCAACGGCGGGGGCGATGCCCCTGACGGCGCGACAGCAACGCCCGCAACGTCCATCACGCTACCGACGCCCACCCCCGAAGGTGGCAGTGCCAGTGGCGGTGTTGTGCCCATCGAGGACACGGGCTTCGGGTATGGCATCGCGGCTCACGGCATTGGCATGCCGGACTACACGATGGACCAGATCAAGAACCAGTTAGGCATGGAATGGGTCAAACAACAGGTGCGGTGGGATCACTTCTCGACCGAACCTGGGCAGATGGATTGGAGCGGCTATGACGCGATGATGATGTTCGCGGCTGAGCGCGAGCTCAAGGTGATGCTGAGTGTGGTCGGCTCGCCCAACTGGTCACGCTCCTACTTCGATGCCAATCCACAAGCCGCGCCCCCTGACGATCTCACGCTGTTTGTCAACTTCATCGGTGAGATGGTAGACCGGTACAAAGGTGATGTCCACGCCATCGAGGTGTGGAACGAGCAGAACCTGGATCGAGAGTGGGACACCGAGGCCGGCGTTAACGCACAGAGCTATGTTGAGATGCTGCGTCTCAGTTACCAGGCGATCAAAAGCCGCGATCCCAATATCATGGTGATCAGTGGCGCCCTTTCTCCCACCGGCGTGGTGGCAACTGACGATCAGAACCCCAGCCGCTATACCGTGGTTGATGATTTCGTCTACTTCCAGCAGATGATTGACGCCGGATTCCTGAACTACGCCGATTGTGTAGGCGCCCACCACAATGGGTACAATATGCCACCTGATGTAGCCTGGGATGAGGGCTATAACGATCCAACCGCGACCTATCGTGGGCCCTTTGACGCGCCGCACCATTCCTGGTCTTTCAAGAGCACGCTGTTTGGCTACCACGATATGATTGTGGCGGCGGGGCGGGACACCCCCCTCTGCGTCACGGAGTTTGGCTGGGCCACCAGCGAGGGGTTTGACGGGACGCCGCAGGGATTCGAGTTCGCCGATGACAACACGCTGGCTGAGCAGGCCGAGTGGGATGTCGAGGCCTTCCAGTTGATGCGCGAGTGGGGATTCGTGAAAGCGGCCTATCTCTGGAATCTTGATTACTCGTACAAGGGCGGCCTCGGTGCCACAGATCCCAACGCGCCCTATAGCATTCTCGACCTTAAGGGGGCGCCGCGGCCGGCCTACGGCGCCATCGGCGCGATGCCGAAGATCCCCTGAGCCTTGGTTCCGGACGGCCCTATACCCGTGACCCAGCAGATAGTACTCTGCCGGCGCGATTATCGAGCCAGCTAGCTGTGCGGCTGCATCTCTCTGATGTTCCTAAGCGACTGCGTGGTTGGCTGGTAGGTAGGTCGCGCTGGATGACGCTCGAAGACAAGAAGTGGTTACAGCGATCGAGGCTACTGCCCCTCGCGGCGGTCGCCGGCTTACTTCTCCTGCTCAGTTTCGGGATGCTTCTGAACCCTGAGTTCACGCTGCTCTCCCCCTCACCGACGCCTGTGCCCACAGCGACATCCTGGCCGCTCTCTGAACGTCTGGATTCGCCTGGATATGGCGTCAACGTGCACATGTGGTGGGACCCTTGGGCAGCGATCCGGCGCGATTGGAAGCTCGTCCAAGACGCTGGTTTCACATGGGTCAAACAACGGTTGGCGTGGCTTGACGTTGAGGGTGCTGCGCCGGGCGCGTACGAGTGGAACGCGCTGGACCGCATTGTGAACGAAGCCGAAGAGGCCGGCGTGAAGCTTCTGCTGCGGATCGATCATCCGCCTGCTTGGGCAGTCCAGGCGGCTATGGCGGACGAGAGTTCGACGTTGCCCGTGGCTCCTGAGACCTTTGCTGGTTTCTGCTCCGTATTGGCATCCCGCTACCAAGGACGCGTGGCCGCGTATCAGGTGTGGAACGAGCCCAACTTGGCCAGAGAGTGGGGCGGGGCGACGCCGGATCCGGCCGGCTACGTCGAGCTGCTCAAGGCCTGCTACGTTGCCATCAAACGCGCTGACGCCGGGGCTCTGGTGATCTCGGCTGGATTGGCACCCACGGGCTCGGGCCCGCCGGAAGCGATTCCGGACGAGGCGTACCTGGCGAGCATGTACGAAGCTGGTGCCTCCCCCTATTTCGACCTCTTGGGCTTGAACGCTCCGGGCTATAAGGCACCTCCCGAGGTGTCGCCGGAGGAGGCTGCCGATCCTGAGAGTGGATATGGCGGGGCATCCTTCTTCTGCTTCCGGCATGCGGAAGAGATGCGCGATCTGATGGTGCAGTACGGCGATGCCGATAAGCAGGTGGCTGTGCTGGAGTTTGGTTGGCATACGAACGCCAGTCCCGAGCATCCCGACTATGCTTGGTTCGCTGTGACGCCCGAGGAGCAGGCCGACTACTTGGTGCGGGCTTTTGAGTATGCGCACGAACACTGGGATCCGTGGATCGGGCCTATGTTCGTCTGGAATCTCCCCGACTCCAAGTGGAAAGCGGTGAATGAGGAGTTTTGGTGGGCGATTGCCGATCCCTTCTGGTGGGGCTTTGATCGCAACTTCGGCACTTGGGGTGGGGCGGGCGTGCGGCCCGCCTACGAGGCCCTGAAGGAGATGCCCAAGCCCTAGTCAGGGCGCTGCTCCTATCTTGCTGATCCATGGTTTGGGGGTATAATCGCTTTGAGAGGGGGAAGTGTCGGAATCGGCAGACGAGCATGACTTAGAATCATGTGCCGCAAGGCGTGCGGGTTCAAATCCCGCCTTCCCCATCGGAGGGGCGAGATCTTCTCGCCCCTTGTTAGTTGTGTTGATGGAGAGGGACTCTTATGGTGAGACCACCTCAGACTCGAACTACCGCGAATTTACCCGAATTGCCTCCTGAGCTTCAGTCCACGGTCAAGATGACGACGCTGGATCAGCTCTTTGCCTGGGCCAGAAAGCGATCGACCTGGCCTATGCTCTTTGGCTTGGCCTGTTGCGCCTTTGAAATGATCGCTACGGCTGCGTCCCGGTACGATACAGCCCGCTTCGGCATGGAGATCATGCGCGCCAGTCCCCGGCAAGCGGACTTGATGATCGTCAATGGCACTGTGACCAAGAAGATGGCCCCTCTGCTGGTCCGCCTCTATAACCAGATGGCGGAGCCCAAGTACGTGATCGCGATGGGCGCCTGCGCGATCTCTGGGGGGCCCTTCAAGGAAGGCTACAACGTCGTGTCGGGTGTGGACCGGCTGATCCCCGTCGATGTCTACATCCCTGGTTGCCCGCCCCGACCTGAGGCCCTGATACAGGGCATCCTCGCTCTGCATGCCCGCTTCGAAAACGAGTCGATCAAGGATATTCGGGCCTTCCAGGCTGGCGAGGACCAAGGTGTGCCCGAACCTGTGCTGGGTGCCGATCTGGTGAACTGGCGCGACCTTGAGGGGCTGGTGGGCCCGCCAGACAGGGAAGATCACGATGCCTGAGCAACCCCTGGATATGCCGCTGGCGGTGTGGGAACGGCTGCAAGAACGCTTCCCCGGCGCACTGAGCCCGGCCGAACCCCCGGAACGTGGTGATGACGAAGGACGTCCGCAGGCGAGCGAGCACCGCATAACGCGCGCGGTGTCCCGTTCACTGCTCATGCATCGCCCGCGCTATGAGGGCGTGTTGGTGCACGCCCGGCACCTCTTGCCGGTGCTGCGCTTTTTGCGTGACGACCTCGGCTACGATTATCTCTCCAACCTCACAGCAGTGGACTATCCTGAGTCTGTGGAGCAGTTCGCGCCGCATATCGACGTCGTCTACCACGTCTTCAATCTCGCCGGTGGTGGCTATGTCGCGCTTCACGTGCACACGACACGGGATGGGGCGATCTTGCCTTCCATCACGCCGGAGTTCCCCGCAGCCAACCTGCAGGAGCGCGAGGTCTGGGATATGTTCGGCGTGCAGTTTGAGGGCCATCCCGACCTGCGGCGCCTCCTGATGTGGGAGGGTTTCGATGGTTTTCCCCTGCGTAAGGATTGGCGCGAGGCTTATTACGAAGAGGAGCACAAGCCCTATCGAAGTCGCTTCCCAGATGGTGGGAGTCCCATCTATGCGGAAGCGCGCACACCGTGCCACGCCAATGTCCGGAACTGCTCCGAGCTACCGGAAATCTCTGAGCAGGGAGGAGAGTTCAGTGAGGCGGACCAGCTGCTCTACGAGCGCATGCTGAGCGCCGACCGCGACCCAGACAAGCCTCTGAAGACCGAGGAGATGATCCTCAATATGGGCCCGCACCACCCCAGCACCCACGGCGTCTTCCGGATGGCTGTGCGGTTGGATGGGGAGACGGTGCGGCACCTCGAGCCCGTCTTCGGCTACCTGCACCGCAATCACGAGAAGATCGGGGAGCGTAACACGTGGCTGCAGAACATTCCGTACACGGACCGGCTCGACTACATCAACGGCATGACGAACAACCTGGCCTATTGTGTGGCGATGGAGAGGTTGCTGGGCTGGGAAGTGCCCGAGCGTGCCGAGTACGTTCGTGTGATCATGTCCGAGTTCTCGCGTGTTGTGAACCATATGCTGGCTGCCGGCTTCTTCAGCAATGAGATCGGCGTCTACTTCACAGGCTCACTCTATGCCTTGGAGGAACGTGAGCTGATTCTCGATCTCTTCGAGGAAGTCTCCGGCGCCCGAATGATGTTCAACTACATGCGGCCCGGCGGCGTGGCTAAGGATCTCCCTGAGGGGTGGGTTGACCGGGCTAGATACCTGGTTCGCGAAAGGTTGCCCAAGAAGATCGGTGAGATGGAGCGGTTCTTGCTCGACAACGAGATCATCCAGGCGCGCAGTGTGGGGATCGGTGCCATGACCGCAGCCGAAGCGATCCGCTATGGTGTGGCAGGCCCAGTTCTGCGGGCCTGTGGTGTGCCCTATGATGTCCGGCGCGCAGAGCCCTATGGGATCTACGATCGCTTTGAGTTCGACGTGGTGACGCGACAAGGCGGCGATGTCTTCTCCCGTATTGCCCTGCGCTTCGACGAGATCTGGCAGAGCCTGCGCATCCTTGAACAAGCGCTGGATGGACTGCCTGATGGACCGATTCAGTCCAACCGGCTCTCCCCGCGGATGCGGATTCCGCCGGGCGAAACCTACGGGCGTATCGAGGCACCGAAGGGGGAGTTGGGCTTCTATCTGGTCTCGGATGGTGGCGCAAACCCCTATCGTTACCACATCCGGGCGACGTCGCTGCTCAACCTCACGCCCCTGAGTGCGCTCACCCGAGAGGTGAAGATCGCGGATGTGGTGGCGATCCTTGGCAGTATTGACCTGACAATGGGGGAGGTGGATCGCTAATGTACGGTTGGGGTATCATCAAGACGCTGGCGATGACCTTGTACCACTTCATCATGACCTACGTCGAGGATGGGCGGTCTTGGTTGGCGAAGCGACGCGGCGAGACGTCGCAGGCAGGTCCGAATGTATCTAGGGAACACCATCTGCACGGTGTCTTCACCTTCAAATACCCTGCCGAACGGCGCGAGTTGCCGGAACGCTATCGCAATCTTCCCTTCTTTGTCATCGATGCTGAGACCGAGCAACTGCGTTGCACGGCTTGTGGGATCTGTGCCCAGATCTGTCCTGTCCAGTGCATCTGGATCGAACGCGCCAAGGAGCCGGAGACCGGCCGGCCGCGGCGCTATCCGATTTCCTACTACCTCGATGTCAGCCTCTGTATGTCGTGCGGCTTCTGCGCTGAGTTCTGCCCCTTTGACGCCATCAAGATGGACAAGGACTACGAGTTGGCCAGCTATGTGCGTCCGGGCTTTGTAAGTGCTAAGGACTTGGCGAAGCCGGAGGCCTATCACGCCGAGATCCATCCCGCGGCCTATGCCCTCGAGAAGAAGGGACAGCAGGGCTAGCCGGGCTTGTTGGCAGAAAGCACCGGGCCGCTCTGCAGGCGGCCCGGTGTGCTTGGTAGGGGTGCCGGCGCTCCTCCGGCCTAGGCCGTGAGCAGCTTGTAGAACCTTTCGGCGAGCTCCATGCACGCGCGGCCATTGTGATAAGGGCATTTCCAGAAGCTGACCTTGGCAGTGCCCTCGCCGTCTTCGCCGGGCCGGTCGTGGTCGCGGGTGACATACCGGATCCACTCGCCGTGCTCCCGGTCGATCAGGTAGGCGTCGACAAAATCCCAGCTCCGGTAGGCCGCCTCGAGGAAGTGCTCCTCTCCGGTCAGCTGATAGGCGTTGAGAAAGCCTACAGCGGCTTCTGCCTGGGGCCACCATTGCTTAGTTGAATCCTCGAGTCCCTCAGGACCTTCCTCGTATACCAGGGCACCGTCAGGGTCCAACCCTTTGGCATAGACAGCCTGCGCCATCTTGGGCGCCAGCTCCTTGGCACGTGCCTCCCGTCCGGCATCACCCAGAACCTCAACGGATTCCACCAGGAGCCAACTGGCCTCGATGTCGTGTCCATAGGAGACGTTCCTGGAGCGCGATGCCCAGGCCTCGTCGAAGAAGAGAATCTGGTGGTAGGTCTCGTCGCTGATAATGTGATGCATCATCACATCAAGCAGTTCTGCCAATCTGGTCCTGAGGGCGGGATCTGGCCAGACGCGATAGAGATTGGTGAAGGCCTCCATGATATGCAGATGCGTGTTCATGGATTTCATCTCGTTGATGTCGGCGCGACTGAGCCGTATATCCTCGACAGGTCCCCATTCACGTGAGAACGCCTCGAAGTAGCCCTGATGCTCGGGGTCGTGGCTGTGCGTTTCCATCGCTTGGAAGATGGCCTTGGCCTTCTCCAGCGCCTCTGACTCCCCCGTCGCCGCAAAGTACTCGGCGAGCGCATAGATCCCAAAGGCCTGACCGTAGATCTGCTTGCGATCGCGAAGCGGGGTCCCGTCAACGGCTACCTGCCAGTAGAAGCCGCCATACTCAGCATCCCAGAAGCGGGTCAGTAGATCCTGGTAGGCCCAATCTGCCATATTCAGATAGGTGATGTTCTGATACCGGCGGTAGGCAGCGGCGAAAGTCCAGAGAATCCGCGCCGACAGTAGCGCCCCGCGGGGCGCCTGCTCGTCGATGACGAGGCTGTTGCTGATCTGTCCGTAGAAGCCACCGTTCGCCTTGTCAACCGTATGGTTGATCCAGAAGGGCAGGATGTTCTCACGGAGCTCCGCTTCTGCGCGCTGCATATAGGCGCGCAGCTTGGTCTCATCAGGCATATTACTTGAGCGCCTCGACCGCAGCCTCGACAATGCCTGCAAAGGAATCGACCTTGAGGCTCGCACCGCCGACGAGAGCGCCGTCGATCTCCGGCATCACGATGAAGGCTGCCATGTTGTCCGGCTTGACGCTGCCGCCATATTGGACGCGAATGGTCTGCGCGGTCGCTTCGTCATAGAGCGCGGTCAGGACATCACGGATCGCCTCGCGGATGATCCTGTCGGCGTCCTCCGGGTTCGCGGTCCTTCCCGTGCCGATGGCCCAGATGGGCTCGTAGGCCAACGTGACCTTGACAGCCTCCTCGGCGCTGAGGCCGCTGAAGGCGCCCTTGATCTGAGCGCCAACGAAGCTGACGGTCTGGCCTGCTTCATTCTGCTCCAAGCTCTCCCCGATGCAGACGATGGAGCTGATACCGTGCGCCAGTGCAGCCTTGAGCTTCTTGTTCACGGTCTCGTCTGTCTCTCCGAAATACTGGCGCCGCTCGGAGTGGCCGATGATGACATAGCTGGCCAGTTCTTTGACCATCAGAGGGGAGATCTCGCCTGTGTAGGCGCCGTTCTCTTCCCAGTACATGTTCTGTGCCCCGACCCCGATGTTGGTGTCCGCCAAGACACCACTGACCGCCCCGAGGGCGGTTGCCGTCGGGCAGACTGCAAGATCGACGCTCACCACATCCGCCAGGGCATCTTTGAGTCCGGCGGCAAGCTCGGTAGCTTCGGTGACGGTCTTGTTCATCTTCCAATTGCCGGCGATAAAGGGCTTACGCATAGTCTTCTCCTTCGTATTGTAGTCCGGGCACTGGTGGTGCCAGTGCCCGGTGCTCTGAGATTCCTGCTTGACCCCGCAGGCAGCGGAAGAAGTGCGTCCGGCTCCGCTCCCGGGCGGGCCATGTTGGCATACCTGTGGCGCTGGGGCCACCGGTCAGGCTACTTGTCGTCCAGCGCTGCGATGCCCGGCAGTTCCTTGCCTTCGAGGAACTCCAGGCTTGCGCCGCCGCCTGTTGATACGTGGCTGACCTGATCTTCGACACCGGCCTTCGCCACCGCGGACGCCGAATCGCCGCCGCCGATGATGGTGACAGCGTCCAGCTTCGCCAGGGTTTCCGCGATCGCAAATGTGCCCTTCGCGAAGTTGCTCATCTCGAAGACGCCCATGGGGCCGTTCCACGCGACGGTCTTAGCGCTCTGGAGCGTCCGCCGGAACAGCTCGACGGTCTGTGGCCCGATGTCGAGGATGCGCCAGCCGGGCTCGACGGCATTGACCGCCACGACCTTATGATGCGCGTCGTTGTCGAATGCGTCGGCGACGACGGCGTCCACTGGCAACACGATCTTGCCGGCGGCCTTGGTCATTAGTTCTGTGGCTGTATCCAGCACATCATCTTCGACCAGCGAGTCGCCCATCTCCAAGCCCTGTGCCTTGAAGAAGGTATTGGCCATGCCGCCGCCGATGAGGATGGTGTCGGCCTTCTGTAGCATGTTCTCGATCACCCCGATCTTGTCGGAGACCTTTGCCCCGCCGAGGATCACGACGTAAGGCGAATCTGGGTCGCTCACAGCTTTACCTAGGAAGGTGATCTCCTTCTCGATCAGGAACCCGGCGACAGCGTGCAGTTTCTCTGTGACACCCACCGTGCTGGCATGCGCGCGGTGCGCGGTGCCGAAAGCGTCATTGACGAAGATATCGCCCAGAGCCGCTAGTTTTGCGGAGAGCTCGGGGTCGTTCTTGGTCTCTCCACCATAGAAGCGGGTGTTCTCCAGAAGCATCACGTCACCGGGCTGCAGCCCTGCCGCCATGGCCTCGACCTCATCACCGACGAGGTC
This sequence comes from Anaerolineae bacterium, assembly GCA_016927095.1. The sequence goes on from JAFGNI010000433.1 coordinate 16,668, forward strand.
AGGCGCCATCTTGACCGGCTTATCAAGGAGCTCACTCAGGCGATCCGCAACAGGTTTGAGGCTCAGCGAGGGGGTGACGCCTTTCGGGCGTCCGAGGTGGGACATAAGGATCAGAGAGGCGCCCTGGTCCAGGATATACCGGATGGTCGGCAGGGCCGCCTGGATGCGGGTGTCATCAGTGATTGTCGTGCCGTCCAGTGGGACATTGAAATCGGCGCGCATGAGGACGCGCTTGCCCTTGAGATCGACATCGCGAACAGTCTTCTTGTCCATGCTGTCTCCTTTACAGTCTAGACTCAGCTGCCAGTTCAGAATATGCGGGTCTGCATTTGCCCGCGGCCATACTTGATGATGTGCCCATCACCATGAGCGACAAGAAGGGATAAGGCACGTTGCCCTATCCCTTCTTGTCCAAAGCGTGTCGTGCTCCTTCCAGAGCTTAGTGACTAGAGTTTGCTGGCGACGATGGCGGCGAAATCTGCAACCCGGCAGGAGTACCCCCACTCATTGTCGTACCAGGCGATCACCTTCACAAAGCGGGGACCCACGGCTGAGGTCTGATCCGCGTCCACGATGGAGGAGCGGCTGTCGCCCTTGAAGTCCATCGAGACGAGGGGCTCCTCGGAGAATCCCAGGATGCCGTTTAGCTCACCCTCTGCTGCTGCCTTGAGCGCCGCATTGACCTCTGCTACGCCGGCGTCCGTTTTCAGCTGAACCACAAAGTCCACGACCGACACGGTCGGTGTGGGCACGCGCATCGACATACCATCGACGATGCCCTTCAGCTCGGGCAACACTAGGCCGACGGCCTTAGCCGCACCCGTCGTGGTGGGGATGATATTCATGGCTGCGGCCCGGGCACGGCGGAGGTCCTTGTGCCCCTGGTCAAGGATGTTCTGGTCGTTTGTGTACGAGTGGATGGTGGTCATCAACCCGTACGCGATCCCAAACGTGTCTGAGAGCACTTTGGCCACGGGCGCCAAGCAGTTGGTCGTGCAGGAGGCGTTGGAGATGATGTGGTGATTCGCAGGATCGTATTTGCTGTCATTGACGCCGATGACAACGGTGATGTCCTCACCCTTTGCAGGCGCGCTGATGATGACTTTCTTGGCACCCGCGGTCAGGTGCTTGGATGCACCCGCGCGATCGCGGAAGATGCCGGTGGATTCGACGACGATGTCGACACCCAGCTCGCCCCATGGGAGCTCCTCTGGGTTGCGGATGGCGAACGCTTTGACTTTGTGGTCGTTGACCACAAGGCTGTCTTCGGTGTAGCTCACCTCACCATCGAAGATGCCGAAGTTGGAGTCATACTTGAAGAGATGGGCGTTGGTCTCGGTGGGGAAGAGATCGTTGATGGCCACTACCTCCAGCTCATCTGGATGGCGCTCCATCATGGTGCGCAGAACTTGGCGCCCGATGCGTCCAAAACCATTAATCCCGACCTTTGTAGCCATAGTCACTCCTTATTGCTTGTAGAGATTGTTGCCTGGTTGGAAATCTAGGATTGGCGACCATCTACGTAGGTGATCCCCAATCGCCTATCTCCAATCTCACTCGATGAGTGCCAGCAGCTCCTGGGCAAGTTTGTGGCTATCGTGATGGCCGGCCAATGACGCGCTCACGAGATCGGCATGGATGACGCGCTGATCTCCCTGAGCGACGACATCCGGCTTGACCCAGCGTATGTGTTCTGGCACCGCCAATTTGGGCAGCGTCTTTGTGTTGACCACGACAACGTCGATCACACCTTCGCCCACGTGCTGCTCCAGCGCCTCTAGGTGCGCCTGAGCTGTGTAGTTGTCCGTCTCGCCCGGTTGCGTAGCGACGTTGCAGACATAGGCCTTTGGCGCTGGCGATGCCCTTAGGGCCTCCGCAATGCCCGGCACCAGCAGATTGGGTAGGATGCTCGTGTACAGACTTCCCGGGCCGATCACAATCAGCTCAGCCGCCAGGATGGCCTGGATGGCTCCCGGATAGGCGCTCGGGGTGATAGGGTCCAGCGCGACGCGCAGTACGTGCCCCGACACCTTGGGAATCTCAGATTCGCCGCATACGCGCAACGGCGCTTGTCCATCGCGAGCAATATCCGCGCACAAGATCACAGCTTCCAGCGTACTCGGCAGCACCTGGCCTTGTACCGCAAGGACCCGGCTCGATTCCATAAGCGCCGACTCAAATGACCCCGTGATGCCGGCCATGGCCGTGATGAAGAGGTTGCCGAAGCTATGCCCGCTGAGATCCCGCCCGTCTGCATACCGGTAACCAAACAGTCGCGTCACCAACGACTCATCATCGGCGAGAGCCGCAATGCAGTTGCGAAAGTCGCCTGGCGGCAGGATCCCGATGTCGCGCCGCAGTCGACCGGAGGACCCGCCGTCATCCGCTACGGTCACGATCGCTGTGAGATTGGAGGTGAACGCCTTGAGACCCCGGAGGACCGTCGCCTGTCCGTGACCACCGCCAATGACCACGATCCTCGGTCCCCGCCCACGGCGCCGGTAGTCGTAGATAACCTCGGCAATTGGCTGGGTCGCACCGGTTGTGAAAGGGGCAAGAATGGCGCGATTGAGGCCCCAGAGGCTGTAGGCGATGGCCCATAGACCCAGTCCCACGACGGCGCCCGCGCGGATGCCTGGCGGCAGGAACTGCAGCGTCAGATAGTAAAGGTGCCGGGGGAGGGGAAAGAAGAGCCGCAGTGCTAACGCTCCTCCCAAGCCCAGCAGTCCGATGCCGAGAACGAGGAGGAACAGCCAGCGCTTGACACCAAGACCTGGCCTGAGCCACTTGAGGTGGGTTTGCCAGCTCTCTCTGCGAGCTTGGGATCCCCTCCGCTTCATCAAATTGATTATACTTAGATCAGCAGATGTGTCAACAAAGCGCTAAATGCAGGGACCCGAGATGCTGGTCTCGGGTCCCCTCGTTGTGCCCTAGCGCTATGCGGGATACGATAGATAGCCTTCACTGAATTCGCGCGACAACCCTTCCGTTTTTCCAGAGGTCTTCTAGTTGGTAATAAGCTCGCGTTTCTGGGCTGAAGAGATGGACAATCACGCTGTTGTAGTCGAGCAGGATCCAACCGCCGTCTGGATCACCCTCGATACTGATGGGCAGTGCGACCTCTTCAATCTGTTTCAGTTCTTCACGAATAGCAGCTTGGAGGGCGTCCAGCTGGCGACGGCTGTTCCCCGTGCAGATGACGAAGTAGTCCGTGAATGTCGTGACCTCTGTGATGTCCAGAATAAGTACGTCTTCTGCGAGCCGATCGACGACGATCTCTACGATTTGGTTAGCTAGTTCCAGGCTCTCCACCCAGCCTCCTCAGACTAACGACCCAGAGCTGGACTTACACCATGCTGGGTCTGGAGCATCACTGCTCAAGAAACGGCATCCATACGCGTGCAATGGGGGCTTTGTTCCATGTCCTGCATGCTGGTGACCAACCAGCTTTTCCCCATAGCATAAATAAATGATAACACAGAATTCACTCTCGATCCAGCCCGCGCCCTAGCAGCTCCAGGAGCAGATCAATTCCCTGCTCGACATCCGTCACATCCACCATCTCAGAGGTCGTGTGAACGTAGCGGCATGGCACACTTAGACAACCGCTGGGGACGCCCGACTGCACCAGCTGCATCGCTGCCGCATCCGTTGTGCCCCCGGTCAGGATCTCTAGCTGGTAGGGCAGCCCGGCGCGTTCAGCCGCAGCCACCATCATGTCTCTCACGCGTGGGTGTGCGATCATGCCCCCGTCTTTGACCTTGATCGCTGGTCCCTTTCCCAGGCTGACTTCCATGGGCAGTGATTTTGGGGTGTCACCTGTCGCCGTCACGTCGACCGAGATCGCGATGTCAGGGTTGATGCGGAACGCGGATGTGCGCGCACCGGAGAGCGTGATCTCTTCCTGGGTTGTGAAGGCGAAATAGAGGTCGTTGGGCGATGACGTGAGACGTCGCAGCACCTCGACCAGAATGTAGCAGCCGATTCGGTCGTCTAACGCCTTGCTGATCAGGCGACTGCCTTGATGCACCAGAGGGCCGACAAATACCGCTGTCTCACCGACGCCAGTGGGGCATGTCTCCCGGCTGGTAGCGCCCACGTCGAGATACAGGTGGCGGATCTCCGGCGTCTCAGCGTGCTCCAAGCGCTCGACGTAGATCGGGGCTGTGGTGCCGTCCGCAAACCTGGCACGTCCCCCGAGGTTCGCAAGGGCTCGAACGCCGCCAATCGAGGTGAACCGGAGAAACCCCTTCTCTTCCACGTGGGTGACCATCAGCCCAATCTCATCCATGTGGGCCGCGATCATGATCTTCTGTGTGCTGTCGCTTGTCCCTTTGCGGAAAGCAATCAGGCTTCCCAATGCATCGACCCGCGTCTCGTCCGCCAAGTCTGCAATGACATGGCCGATCGCGCTCCGAATGGCTTCCTCATAGCCCGATGGTCCGAAGGTCTGTGTGAGTGTCTCAAGCAGTGCGAGGTCCAAGGTCGTCTCCTTATGCTGCAAAGGGTTCCAAAGGGCAGCGTTAGTCTGTGTCGTGAGGTACGGAAATCCCCAGAGTCTCCGGCGAAAGCCGCCGGATGGCTGCGTCGACCAAGGCAGCCGTGTTGCTCAGATCGTCCTGGCGGAGCAGCGAGACAGGGCTGTGGATGTACCGGCATGGGACCGCGACGGTGATGGCAGGAACACCGGCCCGGGCCTGATGTATGCCGCCGGCGTCCGTTCCACCAATGCCGGGCTGCTTCAGCTGAAATGGCAGGCCCTGCGCCTGCGCCGTTCGGATGAAGTGCTGGAGCAGACGTGGCGGTGTTGTGTAGGAGCGGTCCATCACCGTGATCGCGGGCCCTTTGCCCAGCTCGGTTGTCGGGCTGACATCGTCGTCTTCCTTGGGTAGGTCATCAGCCAGCGTCCCTTCCAGCGCGACTCCCACGTCTGGGGCTACGGTGTAGGACGCGACCCGTGCGCCACGCAGTCCTACTTCCTCCTGCACCGTGAAGACACCATAGAGGTCGAAGGGAAAAGGATCGCCGTTCAGTAGGCTGATGAGGATGGCGCAGCCGGCTCGATCATCGAAAGCCTTGCCTTTGCAGCTCCGGCCCAGTGTCTGGAAGCGGGTGGCGAACACGATCGACGTGCCGAGGGGAGCTAGCTCCTCCGCTTGGCTCTGACTGCTGGCGCCGATGTCGACGGCTAGCTTGCTGACCTTGGGTGCCTTGCTGGTCGTGCTGGCCCGGTGAATCGCCTCCAGCCCTAGCACCCCGCAAATCCTGTCGGGGCCAACATAGACCGAGAGCCCCGGCAGCAGCCGGTCGGGGATGCCGCCGACGGTGTCGACTTTGAGCGTGCCATCGCCGTTGTGACCGACGACCATCAGACCGACCTCATCCATATGGGCGGTGATGAGCACCCGCAGGTCCGAATCGCCTGTGCCGGCCTTGTGCGCGATCAGGTTGCCCAATGCATCCACCCGCAGGTCGTCAACACTGTCGCGGATCAACGGACGAATCGCCTTGCGCACCTCTCCCTCGTCCCCCGAAATACCGGGTGCATTGGACAGGATCTCGAGGCTGGTGACCAAGTCGCTCACGCATTGCCTCCTTTTTGGGTCTCGTCGTCCCACTTGGGGAGATCGTCAGCGCTCAGGCTGGCGGCGAAGGCGGTCAAGAGACGTCCCGCCCGCTCGACGTCCTTGAGTGCGACGGTCTCCACCGGTTGGTGCATATACCGCACCGGGATGGAGATCAGCCCTGAGGGAATGCCTTCACGGGCCACCTGTATACCCCAGGCATCCGTGCCGCTGGAGCCCGGGAGGGGTTCGATCTGATTCGGGATCTCCTCGGCATCTGCGACCGCTTTGAGCCGCGCCACAACCCAAGGATGCAAGTTGGGGCCAAGACCGATGGTCGGACCCTTGCCTAGTTCAAAGACACCGGGATCGCTGTCATTGAACTGCTTGGCGAACGTGACGTCGAGGGCTATGGCCATATCAGGATCTACCCCGTATGCGCTGGTGATGGCGCCCTTGACCCCCACTTCTTCCTGCACCGTCGCCACGGCATAGAAGTCCCAGGCATGTTTGCGGTGTTGGAGTGCTTCTAGCGCCAGCGTCAGCGCGGCCAAAGATGCACGGTTGTCCAACGCCTTGCCTGCCGCTTGCCCATTCTTGAGTTCGTTGAGGGGCTGGGTGAATGTGACGTAGTCGCCCACTCTCACCAGGTTTTTGACTTCGTCTTGGGACAAACCGACGTCGATGAAGAGCTCGTGCCATGGAAGGACTTTGTCACGTTCAGCCTGGGGCAACACGTGAGGCGGACGGCTGCCGATGACGCCCGGTAGCTCGCGACGGCCATACACACGGACCTCGAGCCCCAGTAGGATACGGCGATCCATCCCGCCAAGCTGTTGTACGTGCAGGAACTCACCTTCGATGCCTGTGACGATGAGGCCAATCTCATCCATGTGCGCAGCCGCCATCAAGACCCGGCATTCAGCTGGATTGGATGAGGTGCCTCGTTGCACCGCGATCAGATTCCCCATCGCGTCAGTTCGGAGCTCGTCGACCAGGGGCTGCCATAGGCCGGTCGTAATCTGACGGATCGAGTCTTCATATCCTGCCGGGCCGGGTGCTTCGGAGAGGGACTTCAGTAGGGCGTAGGTCTCCAAGGGCATTCTCGCTTAGAAGGTCGTGGTGATAGATGTCGTATCTGTCACTGAAGGTGTCGCTGTGAACGTCGCCGTAGGCTCCGGCGTCCATGTCTCTGTCGGAAGCGCCGGGGTTGCGGTGAGCGTTGGTGTGGACGTTGCTGTAGTCGTGGCGGTAGCTGTGGATGTGGCTGTTGCCGTGGCTGTCGCGGTTGCCGGCTCGGGCGTGGCTGTGCCTGTGGCAGTTGGGGTTGCGGTTGCGCTAGGTGTTGGCGAAGGGGTGAGCGTGGGCGTCGCCGAAGCCGTAGCCGTCGCGGTCTCGGTGGGTGTGGGCGTCGCCGTATCGGTCGGCGTTTCGGTGGGCAAGGGCGTTTCCGTCGCCGTCGGCGTCGGTGTTCTGGTCGGAGGGAACCACTGTGTCGGCGTCGGCGGGAGGGTGCCAGACGGTGTCTGGGTGCCCGGGCCGACCTCATAGGGTGTCGCGCTTGCGGGTGGGGTCGGTGTTTCGGTGGCAGTAGGCATCGTCGTCGGTGTGGGCGATGAAGGGCGAATGGCTAGCGCCACGAACCCGAGGCAATAGCATGGGATGGTGGCGATGATCAGGGCGATCAGCACGGTGTAGATGGGCTTCTGTGCGCGCAGTCTCTCCATCACGGATCTAGCTACACCCTTCTCTTCGGATGAGGGTTGTTGTCGAACCCACTCAATGCAATGATGAATCAGCCTTGAAGCGTTTCTGCATCATCGATGATGTGACGTCCGGCTGCCACCTCGTCGACGGAGTGGATGGCCCCACCCAGCTCCTCAATGAGTTCAGAGACGATCTCGTAACTGATCGCTTCACCTTCAATGGTGATCTTGGCGTTTTCCACCTTGCGATCCATCTCATAAATGCTGATGTTGACCGCCGAGATCCCATCCAGGTCGCTAAGCTGATCGGCGAGATCGATGATGCTAGGGTCGTGGGGTTTCAGCGTATCGAGCACCAATCTGCGTATCCTACCCATCTCGTAATCATTCTCCTTGAGCTAGAGCGCTCTGTCTGATATGGTCTGACATAAAAAGAAGACTCAGGAGTCTGCTTGGGATGGTAAGGTCACAACCGTGTCTCCGCGACGGTGAGGCCCCATCGGGCTCAGTCGTCATCCTCAGTTCCGGCTGTGCGAAACTTGGCGCATCCAAACTCAATGAGTCTTCATCTCGATTTCAGTCTCATCTCATCATAGTACGAAATGGGGGAGAAGCAAGCAGACGTCAAGGGAACC
>JAFGNI010000434.1 GCA_016927095.1 Anaerolineae bacterium
CCACAGGATCCCCGGTTCTATGAGCACATGACAGCACGGGAGACCCTGGATTTCACCGCACGTTTCTTCTTCAAGGGCCCCAACGCCGCCATCGCCGACCGCGTCGAGGAGATGCTGGCTCTGGTTGGGCTGGCGGACAAGGCAGACCGCTCGATCGAGGGCTTCTCCGGCGGTGAGCGGCAGCGGCTGGGCATTGCCCAGGCGCAGGTCAACTACCCGGATCTCTTGGTCTTGGACGAACCGGCAGCCTCGTTGGATCCTCTAGGGCGGCGAGACGTCCTGGACATTATGGCACGCCTGCGCAAACACACGACGATCTTCTACTCCACGCACATCCTAGACGATGTTCAGCGTGTGAGCGACACGGTGGCGATCCTAAACCAGGGGCGGCTGGTCACCTCGGGTCCCATCGAGGCGCTTCTGTCCGGATCAGCCGGTGGCCCCACGACGATTTACCAGATCGCGTTTCGTGGCGATGCCGCTCAGGCTCGTGCGCGGGTATCAGGCGAGAGCTGGATCGCAGATATCCAGACTGATGGAACAAATGAGCAAGGTGCGCGGTGGCGCGTTGCCGTGACTGACGCGGGGGCAGCCGAAGCCCGACTGCTGCGTGTGCTGCTGGAGGATCCCGGACTGACGGTGACCGAGTTCCGCCGCAGGACGTATGAGCTTGAGGATGTCTTCGTTGCGTTGGTCGAGGGGGAGAAAGATGACCGCCAATAGTGTATTCACACCGATAGCCGAAAGGGGCTGGCGTCGGGGGCTGCACAATCTGCTGCGGGCCGGCTTTGCTGAGTGGTGGGCGACCAACACATGGTGGGTTCACGCGCTCATCTGGTCGGGTGTCTTCAACCTGATGGTTGCTGGTATCGTCTTCTCCGGTGAGGTTGCGGAGGCTATCGATGCGGTCGGCTTCCTCTGCGTCTTTGGTGGGCTCTTTCCAGTGGTGGCGGCGGTCATCATCTTGCAGGGGGCGATTGTGGGGGAGAAACAGAACGGGACGGCGGAGTGGATACTCTCGAAACCTGTCTCCCGTACCGCCTACATCTTGGGCAAACTCATCCCGAACGCCGTTAGCATGCCCGTGGCGATGTTGTTGATCCCGATGCTGGTGGGTTGGGTGGTCCTCAACCTGGCTGGTGTGGGGACTGCGATACTGCCCTTCCTCGCAGGCTACCTCATTGTGGCACTCAACCTGCTGTTGTTCATCACGCTTACCGTCATGTTGGGCGCGATGCTCAAACGGCGGGGCGGCGTGATTGCTATCCCCCTTGTACTGCTGTTGGGCCAGCAGTATCTGCTCGGGGCCTTTCCGTTCCTCGCTAACTTCCTCCCGTGGGGATTGACCATCCCGGCTGGGGAGGACGCCACGAGCTCTGTCGCCGCCTCTGTGATGCTGGGCCAGGCACCATCCTCATGGGGACCTGTGATCGTGGCGGCGGTTGCCATTGGTGTCTTTGTCGTGGTCGCCGTCGATCGTTTCCGCGCGGTGGAGATCTGAGGCTCCAATCCGCATCTAATGTTCTGCTAACGTTCCTATTACCTTGGTGAACTAGACTAGGGCTGTATGAATTGATGACTCTGGCCCGGCCAATCGATGACTGTTCATGGCCGAGCCAGAGGCCCTGTCATTGGCACGCTCGATCACGATAGCGACTGACGCCGTGATGGGGTGGTGAGGAGGTAATAGAGATGGACGCAAATCGTTATACAGAGAAGACACAACAGGCGCTGATGCGCGCTCAACGGCTTGCCACCGAGCGCGGCAATCCGCAGATCGACCCAGAGCACCTGCTGCTGGCGCTTGTCGAGCAGTCAGATGGTGTGGTGCCCCGCGTGATGCTGGCTTTGGGTGGCGATCCGCAGCGACTTCAGATGGATCTGCAGCAGATGGTCGACCGGAAGCCACAGGCACGAGGATCCGCCGCCCAGGTAGGGCTCTCGCCCACCGTCTCGCGAATCTTGCAGGCTGCAGAACGCGAGGCCGAGGGGTTGCGCGATGACTACGTCAGCACCGAGCACCTGCTCCTGGCCATGGCTGATTCCAGTGCCGGGGACATTGCCCGGTTCCTGGCAACCCAAGGTGTGAATCGCGAAGCCGTGCTCCGCGCTCTGACAAGTATCCGTGGCCAACAACGGGTCACCTCTCAGAACCCTGAGGGCACTTACAATGTTCTGGAGAAGTACGGGCGCAATCTGACGCAGCTCGCCCACCAAGGCAAGCTGGATCCTGTCATCGGTCGCGATGAAGAGATCCGCCGCGTGATGCAGATCCTGTCGCGTCGTACGAAGAACAACCCGGTTCTGGTAGGCGAGGCCGGCGTGGGCAAGACCGCCATCACGGAAGGCCTCGCTCAACGCATCATCCGCGGGGATGTTCCGGAGGGTTTGAAGGATCGCGAGATCTTCCAGCTGGATATGGGCGCGCTTATCGCCGGGGCAAAGTACCGGGGTGAGTTTGAGGAGCGCCTGAAGGCTGTCCTCAACGAGATCGCGAGTACCGAAGGACGGATGATCCTGTTCATCGATGAGCTTCACACAGTCGTGGGTGCGGGACGCGCTGAAGGCGCGATGGATGCCGGCAATATCCTCAAGCCGATGCTGGCGCGGGGTGAGCTGCATACCATTGGTGCTACGACGCTTGACGAATACCGCCAGTACATCGAGAAGGATGCGGCCTTGGAGCGCCGGTTCCAGCCCGTCTTCGTCGACGAGCCGGATGTAGAGGACACCATCAGTATCCTGCGTGGCATCAAGGAGCGCTACGATACGCACCATGGCGTGCGGATTCAGGATGCGGCGCTGATATCGGCGGCGATGTTGGCCGACCGCTATATCACCGAGCGCAATATGCCTGACAAGGCTATCGATCTCGTCGATGAGTCTGCCGCACGGCTGCGGCTGGAGATCGATTCCAAGCCAACGGAACTGGATCAGATCGATCGTCGCATTCTGCAGCTGGAGATTGAGCGCACAGCGCTGCGAAAGGAGAAGGACGAAGCGAGCCAACAGCGTCTGGAGGACCTCGAGCGCGAGTTGGCCGATCTCCAGGAGCAGAGCCGTGCCCTCACGGCACAGTGGCGCCAGGAGAAGGAGCAGATCGAGCGGATCCAGAAAGCGCAGAAGCAGATCGAGAACCTGCAACAGGAGATCGAGCTCGCAGAGCGGAAGCAAGACTTCGACGCAGCGGCGCGTCTGCGCTACGGGCGAGCCGCTGAACTGCAAGCTGAACTGCGCCAGGCTGAGGCAGCGTTCCGGAAGGTGCAGGGGGAGCATCCTTTGCTGAATTACGAGGTCGGTCCGGAGGAGATCGCCCGCGTTGTCTCGGGTTGGACGGGCATTCCGGTCTCGCGGCTGATGGAAGGTGAGCGGGCAAAGCTGATGCGCATGGAGGAGGAGCTGCACAAGCGCGTCGTCGGTCAAGATGAAGCCGTCTCAGCTGTGTCCAATGCCGTCCGTCGAGCGCGTGCCGGTCTACAGGATCCTAACCGCCCCATCGGGACCTTTCTGTTCCTGGGGCCAACGGGTGTCGGCAAAACGGAGCTAGCGCGCGCTCTGGCTGCGTTCCTCTTCGACACAGAGGACGCGATGGTGCGCATCGATATGAGCGAGTACCAGGAGAAACACACCGTCTCACGGTTGATCGGGGCCCCGCCCGGCTATATAGGCTACGACGAAGGGGGGCAGTTGACCGAAGCGGTTCGTCGCCGCCCGTACAGCGTGCTGCTTCTGGACGAGATCGAGAAGGCTCACAGCGAGGTTTTCAACGTGCTGTTGCAGCTCCTCGACGAGGGACGAATGACGGATGGCCATGGACGTACCGTCAACTTCACCAACACCATCGTCATCATGACGAGCAACGTTGGGAGCCGCTGGATCAAGGAGAAAGGGCCTGAGGCGGCGCGGGATCAGGTGATGCAGGAGTTGGATATCGTCTTCAGGCCGGAGTTTCTCAACCGCATCGACGATGTCATCCTCTTTGGCAGCTTATCGCGCGAGGATCTGAAGGCCATCGTCGAGATCCAGGTGCGCAACCTGCGGAAGCTGTTGCACGAGCAGCAGATGGGCATCGAGCTGACCGAGCCGGCAAAGCAGTACCTCGCCGATGAGGGATATGACCCGGTGTTTGGGGCGCGACCGCTCAAGCGGGCGATCCAACGCTGGCTGCAGGACCCGCTGTCTTTGGAGGTGCTGGCTGGACGGTTCGGCGCGGGGGACACGGTCTACGTTGACTATGATGCGGAGGATGGCAAGCTCGTCTTCAGCAAGAGTCCGGAACCCGTCGGCATCGCCGCTTAGCGCGGTGAGATTGCTGTGGAAGCAGCGTCGCACCTACGTTGCACATCGGGGCCATCGCAGTTGGGGTGGCCCCGATGACGTGCGGCGGCGCGCAGCTTCGCTTCTTATCAGGCTATTCCTCTGGGCCATCGCATCTCGGCGATGTGGGTCGGCCTGTCTAGGCCGACTGCGCGCCGGCACCACTCGATGAACCGACGCGTACCTGCGCACATGCGGCCCTTGAACGCGCCTATGACGTGCGAGGCCGTCGGAGGGCCGCCGCGTATGATGGCGGGGCTGCACCGCCGAGTCGGCCTAGACAGGCCGTCCTACAACGGAAGACCGTGAGTGGGCTAGACGCGTAGGCCTTGGGCTATCCTTGCTTGCGGTTGTGCGATTCGGTGGTATACTGCTTCGCAACGACGAAGTAGGTTATGGCTGTACCTTAGGGACTGACCGGACTTGCGGAGACCGGGATGTCCCTTTTTTGCACCCTTGCTGCTTCGCCGAAAGATTCAGAATACTTACCTGTAAGGAGTACAGAAGTGAGCGAACGAGAAACTGGTACCGTCAAATGGTTCAATGATTCGAAGGGCTTTGGCTTCATCTCGCGAGACAGCGGGGATGATGTCTTCGTCCACTTCTCGGCCATTCAAGGCGGGGGATTCCGCTCGCTGCAGGAGAACCAGCGCGTTGAGTTCTCGGTGGAGCAGGGACCCAAAGGTTTGAAAGCCGTCGACGTTCGACCCCTGTAGTAGGGGCCGCGGCCAGGCTCGCAAGGCTTTGGGTCGCGTCTTGGCAAGGGTGTAGGTTCAGGTTAGTCCCGAGCTTACGTGACAGCATCAGCTGAATCGCCGCACAACCTCTCCGCAGGTTGTGCGGTTTTGCTTTGGGTGAATGCCGTCAGCGTCAGAGCCTTGCGATGATCTCAGTACGACGGAAGGTTTTGACCGCGAACCAGAGGATGACGGCATCAATCCCCCAAAGCACCAGGCCGGCAAGCAGGACAAATCCCACGTTCAGATAGATCACGCCGCCTATCTGCCCCAAGACCAACAGAATGACAGGCAGCACCACCATACCGCCGAGTTGGTAGGCATCTTGGTAGGTGCTGACTTTGCTTGAGACGAGGACCATCGCGCCGAGGCCCAGCGCCGCGGCGGCAGGTGCTAGCCAGAGGATCATTGTGATCCACATTGCATTGGGGAAGAAGACGCCGCCCATCGTCTGTCCAGCTGTGAGGTTGACGACCAGGCCATAGAGTACAAAACCGCAGAGCGTCACCAGTATGGCAGGCACAAATGCGCTCAGCATCTTGCCGACGACTAGTTCCAGGTCGGTTGTAGGCGTGTAGAGGAGTGCCTCCAGTGTCTTGCGCTCCTTCTCTCCCGCGAAGCTGCCTGCGGCAATCGCGCTCGCCGTCATCATGGGCAGGACCAGGAAGAGCGGGGCAAACATGTAGACAAGTATGAAAACCACCATCATCTGGTTGTCCGAATAGACTGCGAACTTCGCCTTCATTGGGGCCGGCATCATGGCCAGGAACTGCGCCATATCCTCGATGTCGCTGCCCATATCGATCCTGCTGCTGGCGAGGCCTATCCCGGCGGGAATCAACACTAGGAGCAGCAGCGGTACGAGCACAATCGGCAGGAGCACACTCTTGCTGCGCCGGACGATGGTGAGATCGCGGATGGCCACGGCGCGCACAGACTGCCAGTTGAACGGTTGACGGCTCATCGCGTCGCTCCTTCCCCGGATTCTCTCTGGCGATCGTTGATGGCGAAGTAGACGTCCTCGAGCGTCGCCTCCTGGAGCTCTACGCTGTAGATGGGTGTCTCCGTCCTAACGAGCGTGCGGATAAGCTCAGGTATGCTCTCTCTCGCCGGCAACCAGGCACCGACGCAATGTGTAGCCGGATCCCAGGTGAGCTGCCAACCGGCGTTGAGTCCCCATGGGCTTCCATCGTCATGACTGTGGGCAGTGTCCAGCAGTTGTGGATATTCTCCAACCTCGATTGTGAGATGTACACCCTTGTGCAGTTCTCGGGCCAGCCCATCCGGTGTCCCTATCGCCACCAACCTGCCGTTCTCCATCACGGCAACGCGGTCACACAGTTTCTGTGCCTCCGCCAGGTCGTGGGTGCAGAGAAAGATCGTTCGCCCCTCCTGATCGCTCAGTTGCATGATCAGGTCGTGCACATCACGCCGCGCGATAGGATCCAATCCAGCAGTGGGCTCGTCGAGAAAGAGCACAGTCGGCTGATGGATCAGAGTGCGTGCTAGGGCCAGGCGCTGGCGCATTCCCTTGCTGTAGGCCCCGACCAACTCGTCTGCCCGCTCCCCGAGATCAAAGGTCTCCAGCAGGCCCTCGGCGCGTTGGCGTAGGTCCTGATCCTGCACCCCGTAGAGCTGACCGTAAAGCAACAGCGTTTCCCGCGCCGTCAACCGGTCATCCAGTGACGGTGTCTCAGTGAGGACGCCGGTCTGGCGACGCAGAGCGGGCCCCTCGATCAGCGGGTCCAGGCCTAGGACCTGAGCGC
>JAFGNI010000435.1 GCA_016927095.1 Anaerolineae bacterium
AGGTGTGCTGAGTCGCATCTTGGGCCCTGGTTTCCACGGGTTGCAGCCCTTTGAGCGTATCTGGGATGTCGTCGATATGCGGCCCCAACGGCGAACGCTGACCGTCGACTTCGCCACCCGTGATGGCATCCCTGCATCCTGCCAGGCCAGTATCGTCTGTCGCATTGCCTCCTCGCAAGGTGAAAATCCCGAGGGGGTGGTGCCGCGCTTCGGATACGCCAAGGAGGCGGTCCTGCAGGTGTCCACAGCGAAGTATGTGCGCAAGCAGGACGGCAGCGACCGCGTCCTGGATTGGGTCCACGACATTGCCAACGGCACGATGGCGGAGACGGTACGGGACGTGCTTGAGCAGTATCGCCTCGACGAGTTCCTCAACCCGCAATACTGGCTTGATGAAGATGAGGGCCCGGCGCGCGTCGCTTCTGCCCCCCAGTTCCTCACCAAGCTGGAATCCGAGATTGAGCACCTGGTGCGGACCGCCGTGGCAGAGCGGGGCATCTCGGTGGAGCGCGTTGAGTTAGGGATGGTGCGACCCGCCGAGGTCGCGATCTCGCGCCAATGGTTGGAGTTCTGGCAAGCGAAGCTGCAGAAGAACATCGACCGGTACACGATGGAAGCCACTGCGACCCACGAGCAGCTGGCGGAGGACGCCCTGGTCGAAGCGAAGGCGATGTTCGTCAACCGCATGCTGGAGGAGTTCCACCAACTACGCACCACAGGTGTCCACGTGCCCCCACAGTTGATCATCGCTGCATTCCTGGAGGTGTTGCACACGATGTCCGACAAGGGGCCGGAGATGCAGAGCCTGCTCGTTCAGCAAGCTGAGAGCTTGATCCGGGCTCTCGATGCTGCGCGAGATGAAGGGCTCCCGCCCACAGACCTGTCTCCTGGTTCTGTTCTGTCGTAGGACATCGGGTACCCATGCGCTGGGTCTCAGTCCCCGAAGAACTCGCTCCTCCCTATCTCTTGGAATTGGCGTACAGCCCGCCCTCCCTGCAGGACCAGTTTTCCCAAGTCCTCTCGGCTGTTGCCCAGGGTGACCTTGCTGTAGCCGCCGATGCGACGCTACGAGCTTTTCGACTTGCCAAAGCCCAACGCCATCGTCAGGGCAGCGCCCTAGCTTTGGTCCTGCGAGCCGACGTGCTGCGCCGGTTGATGCGCTGGGAAGATAGCCTGGATGCCATTCGAAACGCGCTCCATGGGCTAGAGCTGGATGTCTCCCCCGTGGCCCATTACAACGAGGCTATAGCGGTCTACCTAGAGGGGGTGGTACACTACACGTTACGCGCGGATGAGAAGGCGCTGGCGACCTTTGCCTATGCGCAGAGTGCCCTCAGGGAGAGTGAGCGCCATTGGGCCTTTGAGCACAACACAGCGCGCACCTCTGACTGCCGCAACGTCATTCGGTGGCTGACGCAGCTGTCAGCCTTTCAGGACCCTGAAGAGACTACTGATCCCGTGGTGATGGTAATGCCGGTCTACGAGATGGCGAATCGAACGCTGATCCGTACCGGTGCAGTTGCGCTTCCGCCTATTGAGCTTGTGATTCCGCGCGAGGTTGTTGCCCGGTACTGTCCCCCTGGGACGCTGCCCCTGCAGCTCGAGGCACTCACCTTTCCATCGCTGCGACCCGACATACAATATGCCGCGATTCGCATCGCGGATACGGCGTCCATTGCCGGCGAGGTCCCGTTCGCCGACGTAGGGAAGGGCGATCTCCTCATTCTTGAGGTCACCGGTTCTGGGCCGGGATCTCGTGACCTGGTCCTGACAGCGGATCAACCCTTTGTGCGGGGAAGTGACGGGCGTGTGGCGTTCCATCCGGCGCCCCAGGGGTTTAGCACTGGGGCATCGGGAGAGGTGCCTGCGTTGGTGGGGATACCTCGCGTGTTGATTAGGAGTGTGGAGGCGCAATGACTTACGGAGAGCATCGTGTGTTGGTCGTCGGGGCGGCAGGCCTTGATCTGAAAGTGCGGGCGAAGTCGGACACAGTGGCGTTGGCGCGCTCCAACCCGGGCGTCATTCGCCGGGCATGGGGCGGTGTGGCCCGCAATATCGCCGAGAACCTGGCGCGACTTGGCGCCGACGTCACGTTGGTTTCAGCCGTGGGAAACGACTGGTGGGGACGTGCCCTGCTGGGGCAATTGCGAGACTTGGGCATCGATACGGATCCCTGCATCATCTCCGATCAGAAACCGACGGCTTCCTATGTCGCCCTCTACCACGAAGACCGGCGATTGTGGGTGGCTTTTGATGATATGGCCGTCATCGGCGAGATCACACCCGGGCACCTCAACCGCCTCCGGCGTCTGTTCAGAGAGGCCGATATGATCTGCGTCGACGCCAACCTATCGCCGCGCTCCTTCCAGACGCTCTTCCGTCTGGCTACTCAATACGACGTCCCGGTCTGCGCGGATCCGACCGCCGCGCTCCTCGCCCATCGTCTGCAGCCCTACCTCTCTCAAATCACGGCCCTCACGCCCGATCCTGATGAAGCGATGGCCCTGACCGGCGAGCCGGTGGCGGACGATGAAGATATCAGCGCCGGCGCAAGGCGGCTGGTACAGGCCGGTGTCGACCTGGCAATCATCACGCTGGGTGCCGACGGCCTCTACTATGCGACCTCGGATGAGAGTGGCCGGCTTCCCCCCTTCCCCGTCGACATCGTCGACCTGACCGGCGCCGGCGATGCTTTGACCGCCGCGGTCGCCTATGGGTTGCTGGAAGAGGTCTCGCCTGGAGAGGCGGTGCGCCTGGGCATGGCGGCTGCTGCACAGACCATTGCCTGTCCCGAGACGGTTTGCCCGAGGCTCACCCCTGAGCTGCTCTATGAGCGGCTGGTGATCTAGACGATCTCACATAGGGCATATAGCATGAAAGCCTTGACGATTCATACGCCGAACACGGTCAGTGTTGTTGACGTCCCCACGCCCGAGCCCGGGCCTGAAGAGGTCCTGGTGCAGGTTGCGGCTTGCGGCATCTGTGGCACAGATGTGCACATCTTCCGCGGAGAGTACATGGGCGGCTATCCTGTCATCCCGGGACACGAGTTCGCCGGTGAGGTCGTCGCCGTTGGTGAGGCGGTCAGCCGCTTCCGCGTGGGAGATCGGGTTGCCGTCGAACCGAACATCGCGTGCGACAACTGCTACAACTGCCTGAACAACCGGCAGAACTTCTGTCTGAACTGGCAAGCGGTGGGGGTAACCCGTCCGGGTGGTATGGCGGAGTACGTCGTCGCGCCCGAGAAGGTTGTCTTCGACATCGGCGCGCTCTCGTTTGAAGAAGCGGCCTTCGTCGAGCCGCTCTCCTGCGTGGTGCACGGGATCGAGCAGGCCGAGATTCGACTGGCGGACCGTATCGCGATCCTGGGTGCCGGGCCCATCGGGCTATTGCTGCTTCAGGTGGCCATGGCCCGCGGTGCCGTCGACGTGACGGTGCTCGAGCGCCAGCCGGCGCGTGCGGCGCTGGCGCAGGAACTTGGCGCCCATCACTGGGTCGACAACCTGGATGCGATGCAGGCAGGCACCTACGATGTCGTGGTCGATGCCACGGGCGTGCCCGTTGTGATGGCTGCGAGCGTGGCGTTAGCGCGTCCCGGCGGGACTATCCTGCTCTTTGGCGTGCCTCCGCACGGGGCAGACCTTACCCTCGACGCCTTCGCGATCTTTGAGAAGGGGCTGACGCTGCGCGCCTCCTTTACCTCCAAGCGCAACTCCTACCAGGCGGTGGCGATGCTGCAGTCCGGACGGGTGCGGGTCACTGATCTCATTTCGCACCGTCTGCCGCTCTCGGAGTTCGAGCGCGGCGTGCACATGATCGAGAAGGGCCTGGACGGCGTCAAAAAGGTCCTGATGCTGCCTAACTGACACCCCAGGCCAACGCCCACGCCGGCACCGAGAAGTCGCCGATCCGGAGGCCGTACCGCAGGACAAAAGCAGCGGCAATGACCAGGACGCTGGCCGCGATCAGCGCGATGTCCCGGCGCCGGTATGCCAGCTCATGGACCCAAGTCCGCGGCTGTGTTCCGAAACAGCGCAGGTCCATCGCATTGGTGATGTCCTCACCGCTGAGGATGGCGTTCATCGTCACGGGCACGAGAAGAGGCGCCATCTTGCGGATTTGCGCGATGACGCCGCCCTCGAGCTTCTCGATCTCATAGCCCCTGGCCTTCTGCGCGTCCAACGTGGTGTTGAAGTCACGTGCCAGCGTGGGCACAAAGCGGAAGGCGAGGTCCATCGAGAAGGCCAGACGATCGGGGACGCCCATCCGCCGGAACGTCACACCGTAGTGACGCGGATTCATGGTGTAGGGGATGATCAGGAAAAGGCCGGATATCGAGATCATCCGGACCACTTGTGACATCGCGAACCAGACCCGCTCGACCGTGATTGTGGGCCGGATGCACAGGCCAAGGATGCGCCACTCGGTCCGCCACAGCACGTGCCCGACCCCCAGAACCTCCGCGGTTCCCCCTCGACCTGTGAACAGCGTATTCAGCGCGATGATGCCGACAGCCAGGATCAGGATGAACATCCAAGCCCGGCGGGTCTCTTTCCAGGTCACCTTCGCCAGTACGTACTGTACGACGACGACAACCAGGAAGAAGAGCAGGAAGCGGATGTCCCAGAACTGCGTAAGGGCCACCATCATCAGCAGAGAGAAGATCCACCGCGAACGCGGATCAAATGTCTCTACGACGCTGCCGCGAGGTCGATACTTCCAAGTGACAAGCATAGGCTTTCCCCCGGTGGGCCGGCCCTGAGGGCCCTCAGGGCCGGCCCTCTGCGTGAGCTAGCGTCCCGATCTGGCAACCACCGCGTCGTACGCGACCATCAGGATTGGCACGAGCACCAAGCCGTTGACGGTGTTGCTCAGGAATGCGGGGAGCCAATACCCCACGATGGCCGTGTTGAGGTCGATCCCGCTCAGGGGGATCTCCAAGAGCGAGGGCACGAGCATACCTACAGCGGCAGCCACCACGACCAGGATCTCAGCCTTGATAATCGTGGCCGTCTCCTTGTAAGAAGCGATGCCCGCAGCCATCAGGCCGGGGATCAGGCCCATGATACCGTTGCCCAGGTCCCACGCCCACCAGAAACCAAAGCCCGAAAGCAGATCGCCGAGGACATTGCCCAGGAACCCCGAGATAAAGCCGACGATAGGGCCGAAGGCCACACCAAAGAACATCGGAATGGCGACGGCCGGGCGCAGGGTGATATTGCCCGCGGCAGGAAGCCCAATGAAATTCGTGACCCAGGAGAACACACCATACAGCGCAGCGCCGATGGCGGCGTAGACAACTTCACGCGTTCCGAAACCCCACAGAGATTTCTTCTCCATCACCAGCCTCCTCATTGATAGCGACCAAGGATGAAACTGCTTCTAGCAAATGGCCCGACAGAAAGCGACGACTCAGCCCGCGACCACCTCCTTTCTCAGCACCGGACAGCGATGACGCGCATCAGTCGACGACGTGTGCCAACATCTCGGCTCGCATAAAGGCGCCCGTCCTTGGCAACATCTCCAGGTTGAGGTCGAGGAGGGAGGTGGGCACGATCCGGCACCGCCGGAGAAGCGCCCTATCCCTCAGGACCTCTGATGGCGGGCCATCGGCTGCAATCTGCCCCTCGCTGACCAGGACGATCCGGTTCGCATAGCTGATGGCGAGATCGAGGTCGTGGGTGATGAACATCACCGCGTCAAATCCCGGCATCTGCAGAATCGCATCCATAAACGCGGTGTAGTTCCAGTAGTCCTGACCGGCAGTGGGTTCGTCCATCATCAAGATGCGTGAGCGCATCGCTAGCACTGCGGCAATACTGACCCGCTTCTGCTGCCCGAACGAAAGCGCCAGAGGAGGGGAGTCGGCCAGGTCCGGGAGGTTGACGACCTCGAGAGCCCATTTCGTGTCTTTCTCGATTTGGTCTTTGTCGTAACCTAGATTCCTGGGTCCAAAAGCCAGTTCCTCCGCCACGGTCGGTGCGAACAGCATCTGCGATGGGCTCTGGAAGACGTAGCCCACCGTCCGGGCGGCCTGCGCCACAGACATCTCGCGCGTCTGTTTCCCCTCGAGGAGGACAGATCCCGCTGTCGGCTTGAGGAGGCCCAGCGCGTGCTTCACCAAGGTGGTCTTCCCCGCCCCGTTCGCACCGAGGATCGCGACGATGTCGCCTTTGCGCACGGTGAAGTTCACGTCCTGAAGGACGTCGGAAAGCGATGGATCATAGCGGAAGTCCACATGCTCGAAGGCGATCAGAGGCTGCCCTCCGTTGGGTTTGACAGCCGGCTCATAAACCGGCGGCGGAGCCGCTTTGGCGCGCTCATAGACGACGGATGCGGGGAGCTTGACCTCATGGTAATCGAGCGTCTGCATCATACCGTCGGGACTTCCGAAGTAGCCGGTTCGCCCATCGCGTAGATACAGCACCGTATCGGGTTCGATGCGCAAGACATCATCAACGCGATGCTCGACCAACATGACCGCGACACCCTCATCAGCAAGGTGGCGGAATAGGTCCAGGGCTTCCTTGGCCGATGCGCTGTCCAGGCTCGCCAGCGGCTCATCCATCAGCAGAATCTGCGGCCTCATCGCCAGCGCGCCGGCTAGGGCGACTTTCTGCTTCTCACCGCCCGAGAGATTGAAGGTCTCGCGGTCGCGCAGATGGAGGATCCCCAGGTAATCGAGCGTCTCATCCACGCGATCGAGGATCTCCTGGCGAGAGAGGCCCAGGTTTTCTAGGCCGAAGGCGACTTCGTTCAGCACGAAACTTCCCACGATCTGGCGCTCAGGATCCTGTAACAGGGTCCCCGCCGTCTTTGAGAGCTGGCTCATCGTCATGCGGCGGGCGTCTTGACCGAAGATCTGGATCGTGCCGGTTAACTTGCCGCGGTAGGCCCGGGGGATCAGACCATTGATGCAGCGGATGAGCGTGGTCTTCCCGCACCCACTGGTGCCCGCGACCAGCATCAGCTCGCCGGCGTGCAGATCCAGCGAGACGTCGCGCAGAGCCGGCTGCTCGCGGATGCGATACTGGAACGTCAGGTCGCGGATGCACAACGGGACGGCGCTGTCACACGGGTCCACGGCCACCTCCCTAAGCTGAGTTAGGCTACTTGTAGTATAGTTATCTGGTCAGACACCGCAACAATCGTGGGCGCTGCGCAGAGGTGGGGTGCACTTGCGGTTAGTGCGCCCCACCTCCTTGATCTACCTGCACGCCATCCTTGACACCTCCCCGAACCATGGTACTGTTGTCGCAATGAACGTCATCAACTTGACCCGCGGTCGACACCATCATGCGAGCCTGACGCCACCCAATTCGGGAGGTGCGGTCTTGCGTGCGGCGCGCGGCCAAGCCTGATCAGAGCCAGCTCTCTATTAGCCCCCCGGATTGACCCGGGGGGCTTTCTTATGGCAAGGAGGGGACATGCCCGAACGATCTGAGATTCGCCTGTCGCTGCCCAGCAAGGGGCGCTTGGCCGAGGACGCGATCGCGTTCCTGGCAGCCTGCGGTCTGCGCATCCACAAGCCCAATCCCCGGCAATATGCGGCGTCCATCCCCGCCCTCCCCGGTGTGACCGTCATCTTTCAGCGCCCGACGGACATCGTCGTCGGCGTCCGGGACGGGAGCGTGGACTTCGGAATCACGGGTCTCGACGTGACCCAGGAATACGGCGGCGCCAATGGTGAGATCTTGGTGCTGCACGAAGCCTTGGGCTTCGGTGGCTGCCGTCTCGCCGTGGCCGTGCCGGAGTCGTGGGAGGACGTCGTGACGGTGGCCGACCTGGCAGCCTCTGTAGCCGGCTGGGAGCAGCCGTTGCGCGTCGCGACCAAGTTCACCAACTTGGCGACGGCCTTTCTCAGCGAGCAGGGCGTCGACCCCTTTACGCTGATCCACTCGGAGGGTACCCTGGAGGTCGCCCCCGCCATCGGCTATGCGGACTGCATTGTCGATCTGGTCTCCTCAGGCCAGACGCTGAAAGACAACCGGCTGCGCCCGCTGGAGGATGGTGTGATTCTGCACTCACAGGCTGCGCTCGTCGCCAATCGGGCCGCGCTCCGCGAGCGGCCCCAGGTGCTGGAGATCGCGCGCACGCTCCTGGAGTTGGCGGAGGCTCACCTCCGCGCCGAGGAACACGTGATGGTCGTCGCCAACATGCGTGGTGCGTCGCCCGCCGCGATTGCGGAACTGATGTTTACACAGACCGTGCTCGGTGGGCTGCAGGGCCCGACGATTGCGCCGGTGGTGGGCGCCGATGGTACGCCGAACTACCACGCGGTGCAGATCGTTGTGCGGCGCGATGCGCTGATCGCGGCGATTGGCGAGTTGCGCGCCATCGGCGGCAGTGGGGTGGTGGTGACTCCCGTCACCTACATTTTCGAGGAAGAGCCCGATCGCGTTCGTGCTATGATGCGAGCCGTGAGCGAGCCAGGCGTCTAGCAAGGGCGCTGGGACGCGCATAAGGGAGAACGGAGGATTGAGATATGATCACCATCTATGAGGATGCCGTGTCCGCTGAGCGCATCCTGAACCGTCGCACGATGGCGACGGTCGACGATGTGCCTGAAGTGGTGCTGAACAGCATCAAGCGCGTCTTCGGGGAGCCCTTGACGCCGGAGACTGCCGTCGCGCGTCTATTGGCGGAGGTGCGATCTCGGGGTGACGAGGCGCTGCGTGAGTGGACGCTGAAGATCGATGGCGTAGCGACGGACGCGCTGGAGATCCCGAAGTCAGCCTGGTGGGAGGCCTATGCGTCGCTGTCGCCCGATCTGCAGGAGGCGCTCCAGCGCGCGACCGAGCGGATTCGCGACTTCCATGCGCGGCAGCCTATCCCCAATTGGACTACAGACGAGATGGGCGGGCTGCTGGGCCAGAAGCTTGTTCCCCTGGAGCGGGTGGGCGTCTATGTCCCAGGTGGCACGGCTCCGCTGCCCTCTTCTCTGCTGATGGCTGCCGTGCCGGCGCGGGTAGCGGGTGTGGATGAGATCATCGTCTGCACGCCTGCCGGTCGAGAGACGGGGCAGCCCTCCCCGCTGATCCTGGCGGCGGCCTATGTGGCGGATGTGGACCGGCTCTTCGCGCTGGGCGGTGCCCTTGCGGTGGCTGCGTTGGCCTATGGGACCGCCAGCGTGCCACGTGTCGACAAGGTCGTTGGGGCCGGCGGGCTTTTTACCACCGTTGCGAAGCGCCAGGTCTACGGCAGTGTCGGGCTGGACGGGCTCTACGGGCCCACCGAGACCGTTGTCGTGGCCGATGACTCGGCCGATCCCCGGTGGGTCGCTGCCGATCTATTGGCGCAGGCCGAACACGATGTCTTGGCCACGGCCATTCTGCTGACGCCCTCGCGCGCCCTGGCGGAGGCCGTACAGGCCGAGGTGGCGATGCAGGCGGAGAAGCTCTCCCGGCGGGATGTCCTGGAGACATCGCTAGCAGGACAAGGCGGCATCGTGCTGACCCCAGACCTGGCGACCGCGGTGGCCCTGGCGGATGCCTTCGCGCCCGAGCACCTCTGCCTCTCGGTCGAGGATCCCCAGGCTTGGGAGCCGCAGATTCGCAATGCCGGTGGCATCTTCCTGGGCGAGCACTCCTTTGAGGTGTTGGGCGACTACGTGGCGGGACCCAGCCACATCATGCCGACTGGCGGTACCGCGCGCTTCAAGGGACCGGTCAATGTTCTGGACTTCGTCAAGGTCGTCAACCTGATCGGGTTGGACGCGGAAACGGCGACCGCCCTGGCCCGTGATGCCGACCGGCTTGCCTCGGCTGAGTCTCTGACGGCCCACGCGATGGCGGCGCGGTGGCGGACAGCCGACGCTGAGTCAACGACCTAGCTCTGCCCGTCACATCTAGCCCGGAGGAGACGATGAACCCTGTGGATTTGGTGCGGCCTGACATCTTTGATATGGAGCCCTACACGCCGATCTTCCCGTTCGAGGTTCTGGCTGCGCGATTGGGGCGGAGGGCCGAGGAGATCATTAAGCTCGATGCCAACGAGAATCCCTATGGGCCTTCGCCCAAGGTGCAGGCTGCGTTGGCCCGGCTCCAGTACATCAACATCTACCCGGATCCGGAGAGCCGCAGCCTACGACATGCCTTGGCTGACTTCGTGAACCTACCTGAGGAGATTCTGCTCGCCGGCGCCGGCGCCGACGAGCTTCTCGACCTGATCATGCGCCTCTTCCTAGAGCCCGGCGATCGCATTATCA
>JAFGNI010000052.1 GCA_016927095.1 Anaerolineae bacterium
GACTCGATGCTGTCGGATATCCTGCTGATGAAGCGCTTCAACATCAACGCGGTTCGCACGTGCCACTATCCCGATGACCCGCGCTGGTATGAGCTGTGCGATCGCTATGGGCTCTACCTGATTGACGAGGCCAACATCGAATCGCACGGTGTCTGGGATGAGCCGTCCAACGATCCCGATTGGCTCACAGCCTTTATGGAGCGCGGTACCCGGATGGTGGCGCGGGACAAGAACCACCCCAGCGTCATCATCTGGTCGCTGGGCAACGAATCGGGACACGGTCCCAATCACGAGGCCATCGCCAATTGGATCCACGAGCACGACCCGTCCCGACCCGTGCACTACGAATCCGCCGAGGATGAACCCTATGTGGATATGATCAGCACGATGTACCCGTCGCTGGACCGCCTGGTCGAGATGGCGACGGTCCCCGGCGAGGCGCGGCCCTTCATCCTCTGCGAGTACGCGCACGCGATGGGCAACAGCCCCGGCAACCTCAAGGAGTACTGGGAGATCATCGAAAGCGAGACCTATCCCCGGCTGTGCGGCGCCTTCGTCTGGGACTGGGTGGACCAGGGCCTGCGACGAACTACCGACACGGGCGAGGACTGGTTTGCCTACGGCGGCGACTATGGCGAGTCGCCTCATGATGGGAGCTTCTGCATCAACGGGCTGATTTTCCCCGATCGTACTGTTCATCCCGCGATGTGGGAGGTCAAGAAGGTCTACCAGCCGGTGAAGGTCGAGGCGGTGGATCTGGCGACGGGGCAGCTGGCGGTGACCAACAAGCGTTCATTTGCCGATCTGAGCGATTTGGTGGGCTCCTGGGCCTTGTCCGTGGACGGCGAGACGGTGCAGGCTGGGAAGCTCCCTCGATTGCGCACTCCGGCAGGCGAGCGCGAGGTCGTGACGGTGCCGTTCGATTCGCTGAGTCTGACACCGGGATCTGAGGCTTGGTTGTCGGTCAGCTTCACCTTGGCCGAGGCCGCTCCTTGGGCTGAGGCCGGTCACGAGGTGGCGTGGGAGCAGTTCGAGGTGCCCGTCGAGCCGGCGGAGGGGATGGCGGTCGACGTCGCCGCGATGCCTGCGTTGTCCGTCTCGGATGGGGAGGTGGAGACGGTGGTCACCGGCGAGACGTTCCGGCTGGTCTTCGACAAGCGGGCCGGCACGGTAGCCTCCCTCGTCTATCGCGACCGGGAGCTCATCGAGGCAGGTCCGCACCCCAACTTCTGGCGTGCGCCCACCGAGAACGACCTCAGCCAGTGGCAGGAGCGCGCTGCAATTCAATGGCGCGAGGTGGGGCTGGATCAGCTGGCGGTGACGGTGGCGGACGCGGCTGTGACGCAGCTTGCGCCGCAGGCCGTACGCTTCACCGTGCACGCGGTCTGCGCGCCGTCCGAGGGCTTCGAGCCGCCCAAGCCTCCGCGGTCGGCATCGCAGGTCGAGCTGCTCGGGATGTTCCTGGGACACGCGCTGGACAAAGAGGCGCTGCGGCAGCTGTGCTGGCGTCTGGAGGTCGATTACGAGGCGCTGCCGGGCACCATCAAGGCTTCCAAGCTCAAGGGATTGATTGGTATGTTTGCTGCTGAGGAACGGGTTCCAGAGCTCCTGCGCAGGGTCTACGACTTCCTCCAGGAGACAGCGCCCGGCAAGATCCGCCCGGAGCTCACCGCCGCGGTCTTCCCCGAGAAGGCCGGGCAACAGGCGCGGCAACAGTGGGCTGCCAAAGCACCGGCGCGCTTCGAGTGTGAGATCGTCACCACCGTCTACGGCAGCGGTGATGTGACCGTAGATGCGCATATCGTGCCGGCAAGCGAGGGACTGCCCTTCCTGCCGCGCGTCGGGATGCAGATGACGATGCCCGGCGGCTTTGAGACCTTCACCTGGTATGGGCGGGGCCCCCACGAGAGCTATGTTGACCGCAAGGAGGGGGCCGCTGTTGGGGTTTACACCGGGTCCGTCGATGCGCAGTATGTGCCCTACATCGTGCCCGAGGAGAACGGCAACAAGACCGACGTGCGCTGGGTGGCGCTGACCGACGAGGGCGGTGTCGGCCTGCTGGCGGTCGGCACGCCTCCTCTGGAGGTAAGTGCCCACCACTACACAACGGCGGACCTGACGCATGCTACGCATACCTACGAACTGACCCGGCGCGCGGAGATTACGCTGAACCTCGACCACGGGCAGTCGGGCCTGGGCAGCGCGAGCTGTGGGCCCGGTCGGCTGGAGGTCTATCAACTGAAGCCCGAGGAGGTGCGGTATCGGGTGCGGCTGCGCCCCTTCTCCGTCGAGAGCGATGATCCTATGGCGTTGAGCAAAGCGACTTACCCGGAGGTGTAGGGCCATAAAGCCCCGGCTAGTGTGCCTGCGTTCGCAGGCTTTGCTTGGCGTCGTGCCGGGTCAGCCCACGCCTTGGTCTGTACAAGGCGCCCAGTGA
The DNA here is from genome assembly GCA_016927095.1 of Anaerolineae bacterium. Next base: position 2,438 of record JAFGNI010000052.1, read on the forward strand.
TGGACTTCCTGAAAGCGCGTGACGTAGAGGTAGCGGGAAATCTCGATCGTGAAGATCGCCGTCGATGGGCTGTCGACAAAAGTCTTGAGCTGGGGGTGGCGCGTGACCAACGCCGCGGCCCAAGGCGGGCGCTCGGCTTCCTGAAGTTCGCGAGCGCGACCGGTCGCGGTGATGGCCTCGACGGACATCAGTTCTCCAGGATGCGCGGACCGGGTGTCGACAACGAGCGCGACACGATCGCATTCGGTGAGCAAGTTGTACTTGCGCGTGGCCCTGCCTGTTGCGAAGACGGCGGTATCCAGCGCGTCGTTCATCGTGTAAGCGACGACGGAGCCATAGGGCTGTCCGCTCCCCTGCGTGCACAGGACGGCAAAGGGCTGCTGCTGAACCAGGGAGCGGATGCTCGCCCTGACGCTGCCCTCATCCACCGTAACGGGCGGGCTGCTGCTGTGGCCGGGGAAGGACGTATCAGCTGTCTTCATGGATCACCTCGCTTATGTTCGTTCGGGCTTCGACCAAGGTCAGCAGCGCCCCAGTCACGTCGATTCCATCAGCCACCTGCAATGAGATCGCGCCGACGGGACAAGCTGCCACACAGGCCCCGCACCCCTTACACTGCTCACTGATAATGGCCCGACCTCCAGAGAGTGAGATCGCTTCGACGGGGCAGCGGTCCATGCAGCGCCCGCAGCCCGTGCACGTGTCGGCAACCGCCACCGTCAGCCCCGGCAGTCGGGTCACGGTCTGCCAGGCGGCGGGCGGGCCCATACGCATTCCCTTCCGAATCGTGCAGCAGCAGTCGCAGCAGAAGCAGATGGCGAGCATCCGACGGAAGGGAATCTGAAGCATGAATGCATCCAGGGAGGAATGTAGGATTGTCGGCATCAGACCGAGATCCATTGCGCGTTCGACGTGAGCTAGGGCCTCGCCAACGTCTACCAGGCGTCCCAACGACGGGTCGATCTGGGTTGCGCCCTCACCCAGGAAGAGACATCCGAGGTCCTGCGGATATGCTTGGCAGCCCTCGGCCTCCCGACACATGCAGTGGTTGAGCACTGCACGGTGACTGGCTTGCTGGACCAAGGCTGGTAGCAGCGTGTAGGGTAGGATGACGCTGTCGCCACCTTGGATGGCCTCGTGGACCGGGATCATGATGGCCTGGCTCTCGGCTGGGTCGAAGAGGCGCGGCTGCAGGTATGGCCCCAAGACAGGCAGCTTGGCCAACCAGCCCGTAACGCGCCCAAGGGGCCACAGCCGGATGGAGAGCTTGTAGATCATGCGGCGCAACATACCTCAATGGTACGGTGATGGCGTCGATCGTGCAACCGCGCCCGTTTCTCTCTTGAGATTCCCTTTCTCTGCATTTGTCGTATAATAAAAAGATAAGTATAGTCTAAAAGGAGGGCCATGAGGATGCGTGCTCGGCCTCAGAGCACCCAACGTGGGCTAGAGCGTGCGCTCTTTGCTGTGGTCATCTTCAGTCTGGTGCTTGCCGGCTGCAGCGATCTGATGCCACGCGTGGCGCCTGTGCCGGTGGACACCGCGACGACAGCTCCGACAGCAACAATCACGCCAAGCGCGACGCCAACACCGGTGCCCACGGCGACCGCAACGCCTACCCCTACCTTCACGCCGACGGCGACCTACACGCCAATACCCACCCCGACGCCGACCCATCCGCTGATGATCGGTGTGATGCGCGAGCAGTCGTATCCGGGCAGCGAGCTGGTGATTGAGGAGACGTTGGCGCCGGGCTCGAACTACGATCGCTACGTTGTCTCCTATCTATCAGAAGGGCTCAAGATCTATGCCCTGCTCACGATACCGCGTGGAGAGAAGCCAGAGACCGGATGGCCCGTGGTGATCTTCAACCACGGCTATATCCCACCGGCGCAGTACCGCACAACGGAGCGTTACGTCGCTTATACCGATGCGTTCTCCCGCAATGGCTACATTCTGCTCCGACCGGACTACCGGGGCCATGGCAACTCTGAGGGTGAGCCCGGCAGCTCTTATTCTTCCCCGAACTACACCATTGACGTGCTCAACAGCATGAGCTCGGTGATGCGTCATCCCGATGCCGATTCCGAACGCGTGGGCATGTGGGGGCACTCGATGGGCGGCTCGATCACGCTGCGCGCGATGGTCGTGACCGACACGATCAAGGCCGGCGTGATCTGGGCGGGTACGACCGCGCCTCACGAGATGATTATGCAGCGGTGGGCAGAGCGATGGGCGGATCGACGGACGCCGACGCCAGATCCTGAGGAGACGCCCAGCGACTGGGACAACCGGCTCTTTGATATCGGGAATGCCGAAGCGAACCAGGCATTCTGGGACACGATCGACCCCTTCGCGTTTCTGACCGAGATCTCGGGTCCTGTGCAGATCCACCACGGCAGAGCCGATGACTCTGTGCCAGTGGCGTACTCCGAGATTCTGCACGCGAGCCTGCTGGAGGCAGGGCAGGTCTCCGAGCTCTACATTTATGAAGGCGACAACCATAATATCTCTGCCAACTTCGGTACGGCGGCACAGCGATCGGTGGACTTCTTCGATACCTATCTGAAGGGCGAATAGTCTTGTATTCGAAGTAGCGTGACGGATCTACATAATGTGGGGAGGGTGAGCGATGGCATTGGAAGGGATTCGTGCTTGGCTGGATGCTAATCCGGTATGGGCGCCGTGGGTACTGGCCGGCATTCTGTTGGTTCTCGACGTCGTGGTGTTCCTGATCGCGCGCAATCTCGTGGCACGCGCGATCGTCTACCTGACGCGGCGCTCCAAGAGCAAAGTTGATGACATTCTGGTCACGCACATGCGGCCGTATCGCTTTGCGTGGATTGCACCGATGCTGTTGACGTATGCGTTGGCGACGTGGTTCCCGTCAGCGACCGAGGCTCTGCGCGATTTGATGCTCCTGGGGATCCTGTGGCTGACGGTGATCACGTTGAACGGGATGTTCACGGCGGCCAACGCCATCTACGAGGCGGGAGATGCTTACCGCGGGGTCTCGATTCAGGGGTATCTCGACCTGGGCAAACTGTTGGTGATCACTGTCGGGATCATCCTCACCGTCGCGCAGATCACAGGTCAGTCGCCTATCGCGTTGCTAAGTGGCCTGGGCGCGATAACAGCGATCTTGATACTCGTATTCCATGATACCCTGCTCTCCTTCGTGGCCAGCCTGCAGATCCAGTCGCAGGACTTGGTCCGGGAGGGCGATTGGATCGAGATGCCGGACTACAGCGCCGACGGCGACGTGGTCAACATCGCCCTGCACACAGTGAAGGTGCGCAACTGGGACAACACGATCACGGTGATCCCAACGCACAAGCTGCTTGACACGCCCTACCGCAACTGGCGTGGCATGACGGAAAGCGGGGGGCGGCGGATCAAGCGGGCGCTCTATGTCGACCTCAACAGCGTGCGCTTCTGTGACCAGCCGATGGTCGAGCGCTTTCAGAAGATGGCACTGGTCAAAGACTATATCGCGGCGCATCTCAACGGTCATACCCCTGATGGACAGCACCGGCTGAGTGACGAGGACGGGGTTGCCTGCGACCGGGAGATCTGTGCGGAGCACGAACTCACCAACGTCGGCGTATTTCGCGCCTATGTGACAGCCTACCTCAAGCGACGGTCCGATCTCCACCAGGATGGGATGACGCTGCTGGTCAGGCAGCTCGATCCCAGTCCTACCGGTTTGCCGCTGGAGGTGTACGTTTTCACCAAGACGACGGCCTGGGAGTCCTACGAAGCGGTCCAGGCCGAGATCTTCGAGCATTTGGTAGCGGCGGCGCCGGCATTTGATCTCAAGGTCTTCCAGGAGCCAACGGGGTCGGATTTCCGGGTGTTGACGGCGGCGTGAGGGGGCGGAAGCCGGATGCCGGATGCCGGATGCCGCATGTGGGATGCTCGATGGTGGTGTTGGATGTCTGACACTGGTCTTGAAGCAGGCTGTTGTGGGGGCGGTATTTCCGCCGGCATAGGCTGCGGCCTATGATGCGAAAGTATGGCCGTGTCAATGCCTGCGAGGTCGGCGCGGGTTACCTGGCCTACTGGCGCCTGCTCTGGGCTAGGTAGCAGTTTGCGGGGACGGGCCCGTGCTGTAGACTTAGGGCGTAGAGCATCGCTTGCTCTCGACCCTAAGGAGGCCTCCCATGCACGCGCTGTCCGAGATTGTGCGGCGGCACTTTGCGCCCACGCTGGCTATGTTGCGAGAAGCGATCACCACCTGCCCGGAGCCGGTGTTTGTCGATCCGGCGCTTCTGGTGAGGGAGCATATCTATCATGCCCTGGTGGGGATGGACGTCTGGCTGACGCCCAATCCGGCTGACTATGCCTTCAACGCTATTGTCGACGACGATGCTGCGGAGCTCAGGGCACCGGCGACGGACCGTATTTCGCGTGAGTTCCTCCAAGCTTATCTGGCGCAGGTTGAGGACAAGATTGCGCATCTGCCCGACGAGGCGGACGCATACTTCGCGGTCATCACCTTGCGCGATCGCGAGTTCACGCTGCTGGACCGCTGTCTGGGCCAGCTTCGCCACGCACAGCACCATATCGGCGTGGTGAACGAGAAGCTGCGGAGGCGCGGCGTTGAGGCGGTCGCGTGGCGCGGTTACGGAGAAGATTAGCGGGCCTATCGGGTTGGACTATGTCAGCAAGGAGGTTGTGACCATGGCAGGCAAGTTGGCAGGAAAGACTATCGCGATCATCGCTGCACACGAGTTCGAGGACGTCGAGCTGCTCTATCCCATCTTGCGCCTGAGCGAGGAGGGCGCAACCGTGTGGGCGGTCCCGGTGGATGCGGGGCTGCACACGAGCCCCTATCTGCCGGGTAAGCCGGTGACCGGGCGCTTTGGCCACACCATCCCCATCGCGGTGATGGAGCCGGGCAAGCGCTATCATGTGAAGACGATCGAGGATCTCTCCCCGGATAACGTGGATGCGCTGCTCTTCCCGGGTGGCTACTCGCCCGATGCGCTGCGTTTGCACCAGCCGACACTGGATCTCGTGCGGGCCTGTTACGCCGCGGGTAAGCTGGTGACGGCGATCTGCCATGGCCCGTGGGTTCTGGTCTCAGCGGGCATCATGAAGGGCCGGCGCTCGACGGGCTACGTGGCGGTGCGGGACGACGTGACCAACGCCGGCGCGGAGTGGGTGGATGCCCCCGCCGTTGTCGACGGCAACGTCATCACGGGGCGCGTCCCCGACGACCTGCCCGAGTTCTGCGGGGCCATCATCGACGCGCTGTCCAAACTCGATTGAGGTGGGCATAATGAACCTCCTCGAAGGATGCTATGGTCACGTCTTGACCGAACGCCTGGCTTGGCTCAACGAGCCGCCGGAATGGCGCATGGATGACGAGGGGCTGCTCATTGTGCCTGCGGCAGAGACCGACTTCTTCCGGCCCTACGGGGGCACGCCTCACGACAATGCGTGTCTGCTCTATACCGAGGTCACCGGCGATTTCACGGCGGTGACGCAAGCGCGCGCGCACCTCGTGGGTTTCGGTGATGCAGCCGCGATCACCGTCCGTGCCGGCGCGACGCAGTGGGCGAAGCTCTGTGTGGAGCGGAGTCCTATCGGCGATATCAGCGCCGTCTCGGTCGTGACGAACCCGACCTCCGACGATGCGAACAATGAGCTGTTGGGTGCGCCCGCTTGCTTCCTCCGGATCACGCGGAAGGGCGACGTCTTCGGGATGCACTACAGCCTTGACGGTCGGGTGTGGCGGTTCGTGCGCACCTTCGGGATGGCGATGCCCGAGACCGTGATGGTGGGGATTCA
>JAFGNI010000001.1 GCA_016927095.1 Anaerolineae bacterium
AGCTGCACAAACCGAAGCGGGAGGGCAGCTGCCCTCCCGCCAGTCCCTCGAGACGCCGCGCAGCGCCCGCGACTCCGTCGCTGTAGGTTAGCCGCCAAGGTAGGCTGCTCGCACCTTTGGGTTCTCGGCCAGATCGGCAGCAGGACCTTCAAGGCCAATCGCGCCCGTCTCCAGAACATAGCCGCGATCGGCAACCGAGAGCGCCATATGCGCGTTCTGCTCTACCAGCAGGATGGTTACACCCTCCTGGCTGATCTCACCGATGATCTCGAAGATCTCCTCAACCAGGATTGGGGCCAGGCCCATGGAGGGCTCGTCCATCAGCAACAGACGAGGCTTGGACATCAGCGCCCGCCCCACGGCCAACATCTGCTGCTCACCGCCCGACAACGTGCCCCCCGTCTGCTCCAACCGTTCTTTGAGCCGGGGGAACAGATGGAAGACGTAGTCCATCGTTGCGTCGACCTCTGCTTTGTCTGTGCGCGTGAACGCACCCATCTCCAGGTTTTCGCGCACCGTCAGGGGTGCAAAGATGCGCCGCCCCTCAGGCACCTGGGTGATACCCTTCTGTACGATGCGGTTAGCCTGCTCACCCGTGATGTTCTCGCCGTCGTAGATGATCTCACCGCCGGTAACCGGCAAGAGCCCCGAGATCGTGCGCAACGTCGTTGACTTGCCGGCGCCATTGGCACCGATCAACGTCACGACTTCGCCCTCATCGACGTGGAAAGAAACACCGTGAAGCGCCCGGATCGCGCCGTATGAGACACTCAGATCCCTTACATCAAGCAACGTCATAGCTCACTCCCTCTACGCAGCGACTCCCGCCGCTATAGTGGCACCGCGACCGCGTCGGCGGCACGTACCGCCCTGCGCCTAGATGCGGACCTCGCGACCCAGGTAGGCCTCAACCACCTGTGGATTCGTGCGAACCTCCTCGGGCTTACCCCGCGCGAGCACCTCGCCGAAGTCCATCACGGTGATCCACTCGCAGATGTTCATGACCAGCCGCATCCGGTGCTCAACTAGGAGCACCGTCAAATCAAATCGATCGCGGATGAAGTGTATCAGATCCATAAGCTCATCGATTTCCTGTGGGTTCATACCCGCTGCCGGCTCGTCAAGGATCAGGAGCTTAGGCTGCGCTGCCAACGCACGAGCGATCTCCAAGCGACGCTGCAGGCCGTAGGGCAGGCTGCCTGCGATCTCGTTCTGACGCGACTCCAGGCCGAAGATCGCCAGGAACTCCTGGGCGCGCTCCGTCATCTCCGTCTCCTTGCCCCGGAATCGGCGCGTTTGGAGGACGGAATCCAGCAGCGTGTAGCCCGCATGAGGATGGTAGGCAATACGCACGTTGTCCAGGACGGACAAATGCGAAAAGAGCCGGATGTTCTGAAACGTCCGTGCGATGCCCATCTGGATGATCTCGTGCGACGGAAGACCCAACAGATCTACGCCCCGGAAACGGATATCACCCTCGCTGGGATGGTAAACCCCGGTGATGAGGTTGAATACTGTTGTCTTCCCCGCGCCGTTGGGGCCGATCAACCCAGCCAGCTCACCGTGTTTCAGCGTGAGATCGAAGTCATGGACCGCGCGCAGGTTGCCAAAGAAGTGGGTGACGTCGTCGACCTCCAGCACAACCGGTCGCGCTTCAACCTCAGCCGGTAGATTGTCCGGACGAGATGGTCTCATGCCGTCACCTCCCCCACATCTACAGGCTTCACGGCGTCCGGGCCCGGAATACCTTCTCCCTCTAGGCCTGCGGATGACGTGCGAGGCGTGGGAGCCGGTTTGCGTAGGAAGGGAATCTCATAGCGGCCCATCAGGCCCTCAGGACGCAGTAACATCATCAACAGCAGGACGAGCGGATAGACGACGAAACGCCAGGTCTCAAAACCTTGGGGTAGATAGAGTCGCAGCACACCCTCAAGCAGCAAGATCCACAGGAAGCCTGTGATGATCGTGCCCGTCATGCTTCCTAGGCCACCGAAGACCACAATGATCAGCGGGTTGAAGGATTGGATGAAATTGAAGGACTGCGGATGAAGGAAGGCCAGATCATGCGCTCGGATGCCGCCAGCTAGTCCGGCGAAGACGCTTCCGACCACGAAAGCCAGTATCTTGGACGTCGTGACATCGATGCCCACCAGCTCGGCAGCCCGCTCGTCTTCGCGCACCGAGACAATGGCCCGACCGGGGCTGGAATGCAGCAGGTTCCGCATGACGAGGATCACCAGGACCAATGAGAAGAAGACCCAAGGCCACGTCGTCCACTGCGGAATCCCAATCATCCCGCGGGCGCCCTTCATCTCCGGGAAAGGCAGAATGGTGTCGGTGTTGTCCAGAAGCACCTTGACGATGATCGTGAACCCCAGGGTGGCGATACCGAAGTAATCAGATCCCAGCTCCAGGACCGGAATGCCGAAGAGAAAACTGGCGATGCCGGCAAGTGCGGCCCCGCCCAGGAGGGCAATGAAGAACACAATCTGTCGCGAAACGACTGTCGGGAGCGGTCGCAAGATGCCTTCGACTACCGGGCCAAGGAGGGGGACGAACACCTGCACCGCGATCCAGAAGGCTGCGATCGTGACGAGGATGTAGAGTGTGAACGTGGTCATAACGTTGACGCGATAGAATCCCCGGAGGAAACGCGCGACCCCCAGATAGAACAGAAGTGCCAGAAGCGCACCGAACAGCACAACGACCAAACCCGAGGGATCGTCGTGAGTCCACCGCCACGTGACATCGGCGGCCGTGTAGGCGCCAATGGCATAGAACCCATACTGGCCCAGGGAGAACTGTCCGTTGAAACCGTAGATCAGGTTGAGTCCCAGAGCCACTATGGTGATAGCAGCACCCCAGTAGATGATGCCCCGCCAGAAGTTGTTGAGAACCCCCAAGCTAAGGAGCAGCTGCACCACGACAAATAGAACCGCTCCCGCCACGATGAAGGTAACCGTAGGCTTTCGAAGTCGATCTAGCATATTCACCTCCGTGCGGTGACGTCTACCGCCACCTACACCTTCTCCGTTGGCGGCTCACCAAAGATGCCCTGCGGCCACACCAGAAGGACGATGATCAGCAGCGAAAACGCAATGGCATCGCGCATCGGCGTCGAGATGAATCCCGCAGCCAGCACCTCGGTCTGCCCCATGATCAGTGAGCCAACGAAAGCACCCGGTATGCTCCCAATCCCGCCCACAACCGCCGCGACGAACGCTTTCAGCCCGGGGATGATGCCCATCAGGTGATGGACCTGCTTGTAGGCTGTGGCGTACAGCACACCTCCGGCACCAGCCAGCCCACCGCCCAACGCAAACGTAGCCGCGATGACGGCATCCACATTGATGCCCATCAGCCGCGCTGCATCTTTGTCGTAAGCAGCCGCGCGCATCGCCTTGCCCAGCCGCGTCTGGTTCACCACATACTGCAGCACCACCTGTAACAGGATCGAGCCCGCCATAATGACCAACGTCACGTTCGACGCAGAGAGGTTCCAGATCTCGCCGCCGGTCTCGACCCTGATTCCCACCAGCGTCAGAACCACAGCGAGGAAGCCGCCAAACTGCAACCCAAAGACGAGGAACGGATGGCGAAGCAGGGCCTTGGCCTTCGGATCACCACGTCGGCTTCGCACCTGCAGGTAGCCCCAGACCGCCAACGATGCTGCAAAGAGCGTCCACATCGCGCCGATGAGCAATGGGGACACCGTCCCCGCCCTGAAGACCTGCACCTCAAAGGGCCGCGGATAGGTGATGTAGTTGCTGGTATACCCAAACGGCAGCGCCCCATAGTACTCCAGGAAGAAAGAGACGCCGACAGCGGTGATCAGAGCGGCGATGCGGGGCTTGTTCCGCAGCGGGCGGTAGGCGAACCGTTCTATGACCACCGCCAGAAGGGCGGAGATCGTCATGGCCACCAGGATCACCGTGACCGTGCCAACGACCGTCGCGATACCCGCGGGGATGCCTGGGATCATCCACGTAACCCACCGATGTAGCTCGAGCGTGGATATCGTGTAGAAACTAGTGAAGGCGCCGATCATAAAGACATCGCCATGCGCGAAGTTGATCAGCTTCACAATGCCGTAAATCATGGTGTAGCCTAGAGCGATCAGCGCGTAGATGAACCCAAGCTGCAGTCCATTCAGGACCTGCTGCACGAAAACGCCGGGGTTCTGGAGAAGCGCACGCCCTAGAACGTACAAGACCAAGAGCCCCAACAAGGCAAAAACGCCCTGGCTCAAGCGGTTTAGGATCGTGCCGTCACGACGGCGAAGCTCAGCGCCGTTTGCAGCACCTAAGGGGCTGCTGGCACTCTCACCATCAGAGCGGTTCTCGGTACCGCCAGCGTCGCTACCGGATGCAGTCAGACCGCGTTCCATTCCTCACCTTCCTCACAACTGGCGTTCAACGGGAGTCTCGGGGGCGGCTCCAGGAGCGACTCTTGGAGCGGCTCCAGAAGCGCACACCGGGTTCCCCAATCCCCCCGTCTTCTCGGACGACCGGCAGAGACCGGTCGCATAGGTAC
>JAFGNI010000436.1 GCA_016927095.1 Anaerolineae bacterium
CTTCACAGTTGGCAGTGTGAAGAAGAAGCTGGAACCCGCTCCCTCATCGCCGGAGGATTCTAGCCCAATCGTCCCACCGTGCATCTCAACGAGGCGTTTGCAGATGGCCAGCCCAAGACCTAGACCACGATGACCGCGTTCGATGCTCCGTTCCGAACGGTGGAACTCCTCAAAGATCAGCAACTGCTCGTCGCGAGGAATCCCTAGCCCGGTGTCGCGCACCGTCACGGTAACAGAGTCTTCGGTTGATTGAAGCTCCAGGCTCACAGAGCCCCGCGCCGTAAACTTGACAGCGTTGTTGACCAGATTGAGTACAACCTGCCGTAATCGCGTTCTATCCACCCACACGTAGGGACCGGACTCGGGTATGCGGGTATGCCAATCCAGACCCTTGTCATAGGCCAACCGGCGTCCTGTTTCCGCCACAAGGCGCAACTCCTGACCTAGATCAACGAGTTCGTTCGCTAGTCGCAGCTGTCCTGCATCGCTGCTAGCTAGATCGAGCACGTCGCTAATCAGATCCCCAAGGTGCTGAGCATTGGCGTAAATCTGGGTCACGTCGCTATGGTACCGCTCCGGCAGGGAGATATCACCCTCGTCGCTCTCCTGCAGCAGAATGCTACTCAGGCCCACGATCAGGTTTAGGGGGGTTCGCAGCTCGTGACTGACGGTCGACAGGAATCGGCTCTTCAGTGCATTCGCTTCCTCGGCAAGCCGGCGCCCCTCCTTGGCCTCCCGGTACAACTGGACGCTGTTCAGCGCCGTGGCCAGTTGTTGCGTGATCGCACCATAAAGCTCGAGATCCGCTGTATCGAAGACCGCATAGCCCATTAGGCCGCGAGGACCAGTCAACGGAAACAGCGCCAGTCTGTAGGGCCGGTTGGATAGTTGCAGATTCCCGGGTGGGAACTCGCGGCTGGGAAAACGAAGCCCACGCCGCTCGAGGCCCTCTTGGGATGATAGGATATCGCGCAACGTGGTCCAAGCCACGGGGTCATCCCCAGCCGGTTCGAAGCGGGCGAGCCAGGCCGTCTTGATGTCCATCGCCGGAAGATGCTGGGCCAAGATATCGTAGAGCCGCGTCTCGTCTCGGGCAGCCAGCAGCCGAGCCGTCAACGTGCCCAGTCGATTGAGCATCCACCGCCGGCCCACAACGTGCTGCCGAGACTGGCGCTGCACGCTGGCACTGATCATGATGCGCGCCTCGTCCAGGATCTTCTGCGCCAGCATACGAGAGCCTGCCGTCATACTGCCCAGAGCCTCGTGCAGGCGGGATATGGCCGCCTGCCACCCGTGGGGCTCCTCTCCGGTTGCCACGGCCTGATCAAGAACCGCCTGCAGGGCGTTCTCGAAGGCTGATCCATCCCCTTGCTCCAGACTGGCTCTAAATGCGGTCAACAGACGATCGCATAGCGCCACAGCCTGATCCACGGACGGTCCCCAGGCCTCATCTAGCACAGAGGTAGCCATCGCCTGCACCAATCGTTCCTCGCCATCGGTCCACAGCGCAGGCTCGGCCTGGGATTCCGCGGCATCAAGAACGGTCGAGCCGGCCCTGGACAGACTGCAACCGCAAGACGCACGGGCTACGAAGTGAGTCTCAACCCTAGCCGATTCAATGGTCTCGGACTCACCCACGAGGTAGCGATAGAGCGACTCCACAGCACGATGCCCCATCTCGCGCAACGGGATTCGCACGCTGCTTAGCGGGGGCACCTGGACCGCGCTCTCTGGCCGGTCGTCAAAGCCAACGATCGCTACGTCCTCGGGGATCCTGTGGCCACCTTCGCGGAGAGCCCGCATCGCCCCCAGAGCCGACTCGTCGTTGCTGGCCAGCAACGCGGTGAAGGGTATGGACGAGGCCACAAGCTCCTGCAGAGCTCGATAGCCGCCATCGTACCGGTGGTGTCCCCATGCCACCAGACTGGGATTGTCCAGCAAGGCAAGCTCACTTACAGCACTGTGATAGGCATCCAACCGCTCCCCCGTGTCGCCCTGCAAGTCGTCTGGACTGCCGGCGATGAAGGCGATGCTTCGGTGCCCGTGCTCGGCTAGGTGCCGCATGGCTGTGAGTATGCCGTTCCGGTTATCAACTGCGATCGTCGGTCCCCGTTCTCCGGCAGCCACAAAGATCACGGGATACCCGGTGGCGATCAACTCCTGCAGATAGCGCGACCGTGCCTCGGAGTGAAGAGGACACACCGCAACGAGGCCATCGGCGTTGAAGGGCCCGATGGGCACAAAATCCGACTCATCGGAGACTGACGGCCACGCCGGCCGCAGGGACTCACCGCGACTGGTCCAGGGTCCCATGCCGCACCCCAGAAGCAGGTTGCAGCCGAGGCTGTGCGCGGCTGATGAAGCCCCCGAGAAAATGGGGGTCAGGTAGCTAAGGGGCGTTGGCGTCCAGGCAAACTGCCAGCCTGCCAGAACTCCGATTGTCGGTCGCTGGTGACGGCTATGGCCTGACACTTGCTGCTCACTTTCTGTTCAGCCGATTCTAGACGGCAAAACGTCACGTGTCAACCGCCCTGGTGACACGACCGCTACGACGCCAGACCCGCTGCGGCAAGCAACTCCGCACGCCGCTTACGGTAGGCCACCACAGGTCGATCCCCCTGAATCAGGTTCTCACCCATCTGCAGGGTCACGCGCTGCGGCTGGTGTGTCTCCACGATCCGCCGGTCCTGGTGAGCCACGACCCTGTTGAAGGGCATAGCCATCTGCGCCACGAGCTTGCGCAGGCCCGGCACGCGCAGGAAGCGCTGGTAGAAGCGCAGATAGAGAAGCGTGTGACCTTCATCCACCGGTACGAAGGCCGCCACCACCCTCACATCATCGGCGATGTAGTTCTGCCAGAGGTTCGGGAAGATGAAGCCCAGATGGAAGTCACGTTCCGGGTCAACCTCGATCTCCTCAGGTCTTCTCGGTGGAGTCCCGTCATCGACCCGGTTGTAGGTGTAGAAAACCAGCCGGTTGGGATCCACCCAGCGAACCACCGGCCCGTCGACCAAGGTGCGATTTCCCCTTCCGATCGTGTTGTGATGCACGAAGGGGAGATGCACAGCGTCCAGTTGGTTTTCGATCACGCGCGTGTAGTGCGCCTGCCACGGATCGATGGCCTCTCCCCACGCGAAACCGTCACCAAGATCCTCGAAGAACTCGGGGGGCTGGAGGTCCGGGGGCAGCTTCTCACCCCACCAGATCCAGATGAAGCCATGCGCCTCGTGAGTCGGATAGGCATGCACCTTGAACCGGTCGGGCACAGGCGCATCCTGACCGTTGGCAGGGATCCGCTGAACACGACCAGTCACATCGTACTCGAAGCCATGGAAGGGACACTGCAACCTGCCGTTCTCCAAGCGCTGGCCCTTGCTCAACTGCACGCCCCTGTGGGCACAGCGATCTCGGCAGCACGCGGCCTTTCCGGTTGCATCGCGCCAGAAGACCAGCTTCTCGCCCATCCGCGTCACGCCGATGGGTCTGCGCTTCAACTGAGACGAGCTAAAGACGACATACCACTGATTGGGAATCATAGTCTTTCCTCGCTAAGTTGTGTATCGTGACAACCTCTCGCCGGTCCGCCCTCTGGTTTTCTTGGCCTGCCTGGAGGACTTATCTACGGCACAACCCGCAGTTCATGCAATGCCACGTAGTCGTACACGCTGTCATCTGGGATCAACACCGGCAGCCGATCACCCTCAGGAAACGGGTACATGCCCATCCCAATCAGGTGGAGACCCGGCTCTGTGTCAGCCGGGATCGCCAACCGGAACATCTGAATCACGGTCTCATCCTGGCGCCAAAGATGCGCAGGATAGCTCGTGCATAGCTGGCTGTCCGCCTGCGCGAGCATCGCGCCCCCCTCATACGGCGTGGGTATCGTGTACAGGTGCAGGAAGACACTGGGGGCGATCTCGGGCGAGCGCAGCGCGCGCACACCGATGGTCACCGTCATCGAGGCTCCCCGCGCGACCTCGGCGGGCAGCGGCGACAGCAGCCGTATGTCAAACTGGTCAGAGAACTGAGCCACCCGTTGTCCCGCTGCACCCGCATCAGGAAGCGCCATGAACACGCTGTAGCGCGGACGGGGCGCCGCATCCGTCTCATCGGCGTAGAGCAGCCGGACTTCAGCCCACCTGCCAAGTTGATCCGCGAAGCTTGGTTCGTAAAGCGTCAGCGACACGTATGCCGCAGGGTCATCCGGCACCACCCAGCACTCATGGCTGTTGAAGGCCGCGACCGGGCGCGGCGCCAGGTCTTGCCCTCGGAGAATCACCACAGGATGCGCCGGCGTGAAGGGGCTGAAGTAGACCGGCGTGCTGTCCGGTGTAGCTTCACGGAGCAGATTGGCTGCCTGGTTGATGTGCATCTCCATAGCTGTGAAGGTCTCCGGATGGGTCAGCCAGCGC
>JAFGNI010000437.1 GCA_016927095.1 Anaerolineae bacterium
GAGGCCCGCAAGGGCCTCTTTTCGTCTCCCGTCCAGCCCATTCAATCTGGCCAATCGGCGCTCAAACAGCGTGGCCCGTGACACCATAGGTGAAGTAGAACTCAGTGATGGGATCCTCATAGATATTCGTGTTCATGTAGTCTATGGTTATGTAGTTCCCGTCTTCGGCTAGGCCGGTGCCTTGGAAAGTCACACCTCTGGGGCCATATATGAAGCCTCGTCGATACCTGCTCCCAGAGGGAAGTCCCTTGACGGACACCTTGTCGTCAGCAGCATACACAGGATCGCTTTCCAGGGCGTAGGGGTAGTGAGTGATTCGCCACTCCCCCTCAAGCCACTCGACGATCAGCGATTCCGGCGTCTCCGTCGGCGATTCGGGCGTATCCAGTGGTGATTGCGGGATGGTCGGCGTGACCACGGTTGACGGCATCAGTGTCTCCGTGCAGGCAGGCGTCGTCGGAGTCGGCTCCGGCGGCGCGCACCCCGCCAGCACGACCACGCTGACCCCCACGAGCAGCAGGATCGCGCACCAGGGTAACCCCTGTCCCTTCCCCCGCCGCCATTCTGTCACCGTCTGTGATGCGACGGCAATCGAGACAAAGGTACATCAATAGGAGGTGATGGACTCCTCTACCTGAGAGTCTCCATCATTGGTCAGATTCCGGATCTCGCCGCTTGAGACCTCAAGCACACACAGATCGGTCTCCACGGATGACACGAAGGCCACGAATCTGCTATCGCTGCTCCAGACGTAATCGCCGCTCTTGCGCTGCACATTGAAGCAACGCAAGTCCGGCTCGTCATCAAAGTGAATCACGCACAGCTGATTAGCGCTAGTCGAATCTGTCAAGGAAAAGAGCAGCCATTCTCCGTTTGGTGACCACTGTAGACCGAGAACGAGCCAGATATCTCCCCGTTCTTCGCAGTTGCTGAGCCGTGTTGCAGCGAGGCTTTCAGGTTGGAGAACGTAGAAGTCGGTGTAGATGGGGTAGCTACTGCGCAGTGGCATATACAGGAACCATCGACTATCCCTTGACCAGATAGTGAACTCCTCCGCGGCCTCGGCTGGCTGCTCATAGATGGGCGCAACTCGATTTCCATGCTGATCCAGCAGGTAGAAGGTTCTGCTAGACTCTTCCCTCATTGACTGGACCGCCCACTGTCCATCGGGAGATTCGATCAGGCGGGGTTCGGGCAGCGGCGTCAGCGTCGGCCACTCCGTCTCGATTTCAACGACAGCACTTGTCTCCACATCAACCAGAAACCAATCGCGCTCTTGCGGTTGGCCCGGCGATGATGCATCTGCTATTCCGAGGCGCATATGGTGCGCATTCTCCCATTCGTAGTAGATACTGAGGTGCGGCCCGGCGATCTTCCTGTCGTTTTGTCCCTCCCGATCTACGACGAAAAGCGTCTCCGTCCTGACGCCCGGCTGTGGATACTCCAAGGCAACGTAGGCCAACCATTGACGATCATCTGACCATTCCAGGTGCCATTTCTGCACGCTGTCAGAAGGCAGAAGCTGTATCCGGTTGCCCTCGACATCGATCTGCCAAACCGCTCCATCGTACGTGGAGTAAGTGAACCAAGCAGTAGTGGCTGGTCCACAGCCTGAGAACAGCAACGATACGAGCAGCGCAGGCACTGTCCCCCACCTGGCAAGATTTCTCATCACTGCCTCCCGCTGATACACCTCGTGCTCCGTATGGACTCCACGCATCACCATCCTGATCGCCACTGCTCGAGGCTGTAGAAGTAGAATCCTTGTTCAGCGATGTTGCCCAATGCCGCGTGTACGTTCGGATCTATCCTATCGAGGTTGGTCATCTTGGCTAGGTAACCAGATCCCGGAGGCTGGCTAAGGTCATGGAAGAATACAGCTCCTCCCACTTCATCCGGCCGCTGACGATTCACAACACTCCTGGCTAGAGTCTCGTCATGTGGAGTTGGCATGTAGCTGGAACTGTACTGTGCCTGGAAATCCAGTGAGCGAGCACACGACCCTGGCGTAGAACAGTCGGGAAAAAGAGCTACCCCCGCATCCACTCGATTCATGATGACCCATGCCAGAGCAGCAAACACCGGATCTCGGTTGCCATTGTCTCCCCATATGTAGCTTACGATCTGCACCGCTCGGCCATCTGTAGTCGCCACGCTCCATTGCTGACCCTCAGGTATGAGACCATGCCGATCCAGCTCTGATCCGACTGCCCTGGCGACGGCAATAGCATCATCCTCGCCTGCAGCAGGCGTATCCGTCGGCGATTCCGGCGTATCCAGTGGTGATTGCGGGATGGTCGGCGTGACCACAGTTGACGGCATCAGCGTCTCCGTGCAAGCGGGCTGCTGCGGCGCCGGCTCCGGCGGCGCGCACCCCGCCAGCACGACCACGCTGACCCCCACGAGCAGCAGGATCGCGCACCAGGGTAACCCTTGCCCCTTCCTCCGTCGCCGCCTCGATTGTATCACCGCCAGCGGCAACACCGCAAGCCAGATCCCCAGCATTGGATCGAAGTACTTGCCATCTCTGTAGATCAGCCCGGTGCTCCAGTCGTACACCCCGCCGCACACCAGGTGGCTCACCAGCCCCTCCGGTCCCTCCAGGACCACGCCGTCGGGGTCGAACAGCCACCGGCTCACCACGTACCCGCCCCAGTCGGTCCCCTGGCGTACCAGGCCGTCGCCGTCGGGCAGGTAGTACAGCCACGTGCCGTCCCGCCGCTCGCCCAGGCAGTCGAGCCCATACAGATAGGAAACCGTGCCCGTCACCGTCTCTTCACCCAGGATGCGGTTGCCGCCGGCGTAGTCCAGCGTGTACGTGGTGGCGCCCTGCCCCACGACCTCGACGATCACCCGCCCGCCGAGGCCAGCGTAGGTGAAGCGGGTGGTGAGCGTGAACACCGTCGCCTCGACCAGGTGGCCTGCCCCATCATACGTGAACGTGCGCACGGGGTACCCTTGCGTCCACTCGGCCAGCAGTTGCCCCCGCGCGCTCCAGGTGTAGGTGTAGGCGCGCCCGTCGCTCACGGCGCGTGTGGCCAGCCGGTTCGCCGCGTCGTACGTGTAGCTGGTGACGACCGTGCCGCTGAGGGACATCGTGGAGGTCATCGTCGTGCGGTTGCCGATGGCGTCGTGGTCATACTGGAAGCACTCGCCCGTGCTGTACGCCGCCTCGACCAGCCGCCCCAGCGGATC
>JAFGNI010000053.1 GCA_016927095.1 Anaerolineae bacterium
CGACCGGTCTCGCTCAAATGGATGCGGGAGGACGAGCACAAGTGGGAGCCCTACGGCACCGCGACGGTGCTGAAGCTGCAGGGCAGCCTCGACAGCGCGGGTAACGTCGTCGACTGGAACCACGACGTCTGGGCCTACGCCCACTCGGCGCGCGCCAGCGGCGTGCCGGGCTCTTCGAGCCTGCTCGCCTCGTGGTACCTGGAGGAGGCCCTCGACCCGCCGCAGCCGCGCCCCAGCCTGGGCCACCAGTCCGGCATGCACCGCAACGCCGAGCCGCTCTACGCCTTCCCGCGCAAGCGCATCGTGAAGTACTTCCTGCCGGAGAACCTTCTGCGGGTCTCGGCGCTCCGCGGATTGGGCTACTACGCCAACGCCTTCGCCATCGAGTCGTTTATGGACGAATTGGCGCACGCTGCCGGGGTCGATCCGGTGGCCTTCCGGCTCCGATATCTGGACGATGAACGGGCGCGGGCGGTGATTGAGGCGGCGGTGGAGAAGGCGGGGCCCCGACCAGACAAGCCGGTAACAGAGGCAGCAGCCTCGGGACGGGGGGTGGCCTTTGCGCAGTATAAGAACCGGCAGAGCTATGTGGCGGTGGTGGTCGACCTGACGGTGGACCGGTCGAGCGGACAGATCGCGCTGAAGCGGGCGGTGGTCGCCGCGGATTCGGGGCAGATCGTGAACCCCGATGGGCTGAGCAACCAGCTCGAGGGCGGCTTCACGCAGGCCGCGAGCTGGGCGCTGAAGGAACGGGTCAGGTTCGGGCCGGAGGGCGTCACCAGCGTCGACTGGGCGACCTACCCGATCCTGCGGTTCCGGGAGATCCCGGAGATCGAGACCGTGCTGATCAACCGGCCCGGCATGCCCTTCCTGGGCATCGGCGAGGGCACCCACGGACCCGTGCCAGCGGCTATCGCCAACGCCGTCTACGATGCGGTCGGCGTGCGGCTCAGGCAGATCCCGTTCACGCCGGAGCGGGTGAAGGCGGCGTTGAATCACTGAACCACTGAAAACAGCTGATGCCACTGAATGACTACAGAGCGTTCGTGCGGCTCCACGTCAGGCTAGTGAGCAATCCGGCACGAACATCGCCAATGGTCGCACCCATCGAATGATGATGCGGATGCCTGGTGAGCCACTCACTGAGCATGTCTCTGCGGATTATGGGGTTCCGCGAATGCAAGCCCATCCTTCAATCAACCATCGCTGAGATCCCGTACATCGCCAGCTTCGATCGTGACTTCGACACCATCGACTGGCTGCAACAGTTGGCGAAACCAGAGGATCTCGCCTTCTAGTCCAAAAAACCCCAGATAGGCCACAGGGAGTCCCCTTGCTCCGGCTACGTAAGCGTGCCCACGCGATGGAGATGAAGCCGATCTCGACCCGCATCAGAAGGTCACAGCCCTCCATTCGGCAGCCGATGGAGACAGTTGGACGCTGTCGCAGCGTTCTTCGATGTACGGCTGCACAGTGCGCGAAGGTGGATTTTCCTGTGTCCTTCACCCCCTTTCCGCGGCCCTGGGATCCAAATGGGTTCGTTTCGTAAAAACCTGGCCACCTGACTAGTATGCCGGAGGGGTTGCTGCGCCTTGGGGCGACGGAGTCCTGAGCAAGCTCAGGCAGGATCCGTCGCGAGCGCAGGAGGAGGCAAGGTTTGGTGGCGTAGGGATGGTAGAGAGCATGCATTGAGATCATTGGTGAGCAAGGGCTTGACCGGCGGATAGAGGTCTGTCTTCTTCCATTGTGAGGGAGAAAGCGGCGAATTCAAGGCTGCAGGTAGGCCAATACTCGGATGTTCGTGCTGCCCCCCGTATAGCCCCTTGTATTGTTGTTCTATGTGACTGTTGGCCCCCGCCCCTACTGCATCAGGACCACGACGTCCTCGGGGCCGTAGGTATGGCGGGCGACGAAGGCGATCCACCAGCCTTCGCGAGAGGCCAGACCCGGCTCGCGAACGACGATGCGCAGCGCATCGTCAAGGGGCACGGTCGAGGCGACGCCCAGGTCGCGGAGCTGTTGGCGCGAGACCTCCTGTTGGAGGAGACCGGCAGGGACGGCATCGACTGTCTGCAGGCGCCGATCGCTCATCGGCCAGTAGACCCAGAGGCGCTCGCGCGTGCCACAGGTCTCCTTCCCGTAGAGCGCGTCCTGCTCGCTCCATCCCAGGAGTGTGTAGTCACACCGGCGCACTTCGGTGCCGGATTGTACGGCCTTCACAACGCCGCCGACCAGTCCGGGTTGGGTGGGGACGCGGGCCACGACCTGATTGCCGGCGACGGTCACCGCCGGTCGGTACCAACGGGCCGCAGGGAGCCCGACCACGGCGAGCATGCACAGCCACAGCGCGATCCGCCCGACCGGGGTCGGCCGCACGAGAATCAGGGCGGCGATAGCGAGGCCAAGACCAAGCGCGGACAGCGCCAGGTAGACCGGCAGGCTGGTGAAGAGCAGGTATAGCGGGTAGAGGCCAAAGTAGGTAGCGGTCAGAGACCGCGCCATCGCCCGCTCAAGCCAGGGCACGAGGGGCACAGCCTCCAACGCTTTCCACGCTAAGGCGAGGGGAAAGCGTGCATAGTGGCTGCCGAAGATGACGCCGACGAAGACCAGGGTCGCCGGTACGAGCCAGTTATGTCGCTTGGGAGACTGCTTCTCATCTATCATGCCCATTCTCCTTGAGATGACCGTTGTGCTTCTACGCCTGCCGGTCGAGGATCGTATTGTATGTAGGGAATGGAGCGGAACCAAGTTGTGAGGAGGCCCCGCGCCCCTTGCTGGGCACAGGTGTCGCTACACTGATCTGGGCAGGTTCGCGGGTGGCCTAGTCGGGCCCCTCGGTTGCGATCCCCGACGCCGCGATCCAGACCTTGTCGGTCAGGCACGTCACCGGGATCTCCATCGACGTGACGCCGTCGAGCATCGCCACGGGCACCTCGCCGCCGCCCATCCGGACGGTCTCACCCTCGCGGGCCACGACCTGTCCCGCGCCGTCGCGAACCTCCAGGTTGCCGAATTCGTCGGCAGTCACAGTGTGGTCGTAGGGCCAGATGACCAAGATGCCGGCGTCGTAGCCCTCCGCCCGGACCCGCAGACAGCCGGCGACCTGGACCAACTCGCCAATCAGCAGCGCCGCCATCTCGGCGGTGAGCCCCTCCGGCGGGTCGCGTCTCGGGAAGGTGATGCCCGGCGGTGGGTCGAGGGGCGGCGGGGGTGGAAAGCTCGTGGGCTCAAAACAAAGAGGATCGGGCAAGGCTTCGCCGGCGGCCTCGACGCGCGGTTCGAGCGCCGCCGGGTCGGCGTAGACGACGACGCAGTTGCGGGGTAGATCGATTCCAGTAGAGGCGCGACTGCCGATGGCATCGAGGACGGCCATCGTTTGGGCCTGGGCCTCCTGGAGATCCCGGTAACTCACCGTGGCCTGCGCGATCCTCACCTCGTCTGCTATCGGGCTACCTTCGATGTAACGGCGCCAGATGCGGCGCTGATCGCGGGTCACGGCGACCACGACCTGGTATGCAGGCTCGTGCTCGATCCACAGGCCGGCAAAGACACCGGGTTCCTGCTCCTGCAGGACGGCGTTGAGCTCGCCGGCGGGATCCTGTAGCGTCAACCGCCGGATCGCCTCGTCAAGCGAGACGTCCTGCGCCTCAGCGTAAGCGGCGGCGTCGCGGCGCAGCGCCTCGCTCACCGGGCGCTGGGCGGCGGTGTCTGTGGCGCAGGCGGTGACGAGCAGTGAGAGGCCCAGCAGCAGGGCCAATTGGTAGGCGAGTCGGTTCATGGTCTCTCCCTTCACGCTGTAAAGCGCGATTCTCCTATGGTATGAGACGGGCGCGCCGGACGGTTTGTTCCCGGAGGGAGGCGCGTGTGTCCCATTGTACACTGCGCAAGACCCCTCGCTACCGTTCCGGGCGGATCTGTGATCCGCCGGTCCCCGGACGCAGGGACGCCCACGCTAACCCAGCCCCGCCGGATCACGCGCTTGGTGACATATGTCCCAAGCGTAGATCCGGCTCGAACAAAAGGAAGAAGGCCCGGCCCACCACACCGTTCAAGGCGTGGCGTTACTTGGGGCCACACGGCCCCAAAATACCCGATCCGCCGGCTCTTGTGGATATCGTTCCAGGCGGATCTGTGATCCGCCGGCCCTCGATTGCCGCGCCTTCTGCTTGTCCAGCCCGCCGGATCACAGATCCGGCTTGAACGTCAGAAGGTAGGCCAGCCTTCCCAGGCCTGATACGCACTTACGATCGTCAAGTGTGCGCAGGATCTTGACCGGTTCCGACGTCGCCACATGCGCGGTCGAAGACAACGCTTCGACCTACGCAGATAAAGCGCCTTCCGGGCGACAGCCACTCCCCAAATCGTCGCGATGGACGGTATGCGGTTGTCGGTCTATCATAGATGCAAAGGTACTTACCGGGGCGCTGCGATGTGCAAGGAGGTCAGGATGCA
>JAFGNI010000054.1 GCA_016927095.1 Anaerolineae bacterium
ACGAGACCCCGTGCCGCGCACGTCGGGCAGAAGACGTGATCACTGGACAAACCGTGCTGGTAGTGGGTCACAAAGGTGCCCGTAGGCAGCTCCTGAAAAAGCAGGGCAATATCCCATGATTTCTTGTCAGGTGCAAGGGGGATGTCCGCGCTCTGGAGAAAAGGTGCGTGCTCGGAGAAGAGGTCAAAGCGGTGGGCGTAACGCTCCCCGAAAGCGCGGATGCTATCCTCCGGGAAGCATTCGCGATCCCACAGCGCTGCCAGGTCCTCTTCCGTCTGCGGTGTGAAGATGTCCTGCAGCACGGCAGTGAGCAAGCGGTGAATGCCGACAACAACGAGGGGCGACGGGTCGTGAATGGCGTGAAGACCGGCTGCATCGCGCAGCGTCTGCGCCATGCTCATCTCCGTGAGCGTGCCATCCTCCCCTTCGACCGTGATCCAGGGTTCCGTCCACAGACTAAACGATGGTTTCATAGTGCCTCCTGTGCAATTGAAGTGATGACCAGGCCCAGGTCATCGTCCAGCGTGACGATGACCTCGCCTTTGCCCGATGTCGTGGGAAAGCGCGCCTCCCCACCTTGGAGCCAGAGTGGGGCATATCCCTTAAGACGAGGCGAACGGGCAAACAGGACGGGCAGATCTGCCACCCGCTTCAGCGCCTTCACGATCTCAGGGCGACTCACGCGCAAATGGTGCCGCAGGAGAGCGCGATCCGCCTCGGCAGTTGCCACGCACGTGAGGTCGAGAGGCTGCCCGTCCGGATAGAGTCGTGCTGTGGTCTCGTCCAGCCTCTCCATCGGGATCAGGTTGACGCTCTCGCGCCCTAGCCGGGTCTGCGCGACGACCCAGGCGGCGCCCGTCTCGTTCTCCTCGAACGTAATCCGCGCCATCTGGCGACAGAAGGCGCTGCCGGACGTCAGGTCCGGGATCAGGCGCTGTTCAGCCTCTTTGATTGCGTCCCGCTGCTTGCGGTCGAGTGCATCCCAGGCCGCTTGCAGCTCTAAATCTTCGTTCGGTCTGCCCTCACGGTAGACCGACTCCACCAATTGCCGATAGTCGTCGGGCAAGCTGAGGACGTGGTTGCAGTCTTTCAGGCTGTACCAGGTTTTCCTGAGCAAGTACTCGGCATAGATGAAGCTATCGGTGTACAAATCCAGATCTCCGGATGCCTTCAGCGGTACGTTAACCCACAGCGTTGGACCGCCAGCGTAAGCAGCGGGGCGAGAACGGTCATGACGCTGCAACCGGCCTGCACGCTGCAACAACAAGTCGATGGGCGCCAGGTCACTGACCATTACATCGAAGTCCATGTCCAGGCTCTGTTCGAGCACCTGAGTTCCGATAACGATGCCGCGATGGGGGCGCGGGTTCGGCGCCTCAGAGGTCTCCGGAGGCGGGCCATACTTGCGTGTCAGCCGCTTTTCCCGCACTTCCCGATCCACCAGGGGAAAACGCGCGTGCAGTAGCTCCAGCTCTATACCGGAGGCCTCGAGGGCGTTGCGCAGGGTGCGATAGATGTCCTGGGCGCGCCCGACCGTATTGGTGATCCAGCAGGCACAGCCGCCGTCACGGACCGCAGCCAGCAGCCAGCGCGCTTTCGCCTCCGGTTGGTCATCAGGGAAATGAAGATACTCAACACGCAGCGGGCGGTCGGGTTGGTGAGCCCCTGGTGCAGAATGGTAGGGCTCGCCATCGCGGGGCAGCACCCACAGGCTGGGATAGGCGCGAGCCTGCTCAGGATCGGCAGGCAGGGTTGCACCGTAGGCAGCAGCGAGTGCAGCCCGCTGCTTCTGCGGCAGCGTCGCCGACAGAATGATCACCGACGTTCCCAAGGCCGAAAGCCACGCCAGCAGCCGTTCTACGATCGTAGTCATATAGGTGTCGTAGGCGTGTACCTCATCGAAGATGATCACCTTGCCCGCCAGACCCATCAGGCGCAGCGCAACGTGCTTGACGTTGAGCGCCGCGAGTTCCGCCTGATCCACGGTACCCACGCCGAAGGGGGCGAGGATGGCCCGTTTCTTTGATGTGAACCACGCAACCGCATCATCTACCCCGGCGTCGCCGTTGCCCAATGGCTGTACGTCTGGCTCATCCTCGCGCAGATGAGCCTGCCCATGGATTAGCTGGACCTCGCCGGGCAGGTGCAGGTCAGTGGTCATGTACTCCTTCACGCGCCCAAACATCTGGTTGCTGGTGGCGGTCGTGGGAAGTGCGTAGTACAGCGCATCCGTGCCGCTTGCCTGAGCCAACCGGTGCGCAATCGCCAGGGCCGCTTCGGTCTTGCCTTCGCCGGTGGGCGCTTCGATGACAACAAGCGCGGGTCCTGTCAGCACAGAAGCCGGAATGGTATCCACAGCAGCTTGCAGTGGACGAGGTGGTTTGTCCGGGAAGAGGGTGCCAAAGGTCGCGGGGATGGTGCTCCGCGTGAGCTGGGAAAACCCTGTCGCCGCTACGGCACGTTCGGCACGGTCAGCGCTGATCGCCACATACTGGTCTAGCGTCGCCTTAGTATTCGGCGGGAAGAACCGCTCGTCCGAGCCCAGCCAATCGCACAGGATCGTGAATCCAGCAAGCGCCATGGTCGCGCGCGCCAGGTTCGACGGCGGTCCAAAAGGGCGTCCATCGCCAAGCAGGTGACGGCGCAGCAGATGGTCGGCCTGCGCGCGCAGCTCCCGCCAGAGCGGCGGCTCATAGGTTGCCAGGCGCGTGTGCGCTATTTTGCGCTCCTGCCGTGTGCCGAAGATACCGTGATGCCCGCCGATGACATCACGCCAGAGGTTGGCCCAGGCGCCGGATAGTGGCGGGGCGACCACTTCCTCCTGGATGTAGGCTTCCCCGAAGACCGGATGATACATATCGAGGTCGCCCCGCCATCCCCGGAAAGGAAAGCCTTCTGCCTCCATCCGAGCAAGCTGGCTCCGGTTCAGCTTCTGGAACGAGGCGGTCACCTTGCCGATGTCGTGCATCGCGACAGCATAAGGGAGCCAGTCGGTGAGTGTCTCGGCCTCGACATCGAGCGCGCCTGCCAGCACCCGCTGCCAGCGACTCGACTCTGGACCGGTCAATAAGACACGTGCAACGTTGCCGACGTCCAGCATGTGGTACAGGGCAGGATGGTAGACTGAGTCATCGGAACGCAGGGTCTTGCCCCAGCAGCGTAGCACCTGATCTGGCTGAGGGAGTGCGGCACTAGTGTTCTCGACACTGTATGCATACGACATCCGCCGCACATCCTGTATGATGGCGTCGCGCAACCCCTCCGGCGCCAGCACCTCGACATCCCCGCCCCAGCCACGCACCCAGGGGAGTAGCTCCTGTGGCTCCGCGACGCGCGCGCGCCAGATCAGCCCGCCGTCCGGCTGTGGGTCCAGGCGCTCGCTGTGGTGCCAGCGGGTTTCGCGAACCCGGTAGGCTACCTGCGGGTGGAAGCGCAGCACGACCTCGACCGGCTCACCGTTGGTGTACCAGATGCCCCAGGCGTCAGCCAATACCTCGCGGGGATCGAAGGAAGCCGGAATCTCGTAGGGCGCGTCGAGCAACTCGATGTTGCGAATGCGCTCGATCTTGAAGGTGCGGACTTCGTTGGGCGGCTCGCGCAAGCCAATGACGTGGGTGGTGTGGCCGGCAGCATAGGGCTCAATGTAGTAGGGGGAGAAAGTGTAAGGAAAGACTTGTCCGTCAGTGAGCTGGTGCTTGAGCCGCACCTTGCGGCCCAACGACCACGCCCGGGTCAGCGTTTCGAGTACGTCCAGGTAGACGGGATCGTGGCGCTGCGCCTCGTCGTCCATCAGCGCGGCGGAGGCGCGGACGTGTGCGCTCACGAAAGGCGCGAGCGCACTGAGCGATTCCGCTAACTTGCGGAGCGCCGATGCCGCGTGGGGATTGTGCTTGTCAGTGGTCGTCGCCATCAGCCGCGAAGCCAAATGCAGCGCCATGGCCTCGTGCAACGTAAAGCGGACCTGCGTCAGGTAAGCATCGCGGTCGATGGACAGCTTGCCGTCGTCGGTCTCATAGACGGCGAAGCGATGTGTGAGCTCTGGCCGCGCCCGCAGGATAGTCGACCGGTGTACGCCGATGCGCCGGGCGATCTCCGCCTGGGTCAGGCCCTCGGGGTGGGCGAGGAGTAGCTGTTCGATCTGAAGCAGGCGCTCGGCCTTGGTTGAGGCACGTTCTTGCATTTATTGTCCTCCTTTGTTGCGTCCATTCCTATTTTACGCGATAGGAGTGTCAAATCACGCAACAGACGGTTATGAATTGTGGAAATTCGTGTTAACGCCTGCGCCGGAAGGGCCACAGGCCTCCTCTTTCATCTTCACTGTAGAGATAACCGGCGTCTTCAAGATTGGGTAGCCGCCGCGTAACTGTTGAGCGGGACACGCCCAGCTCTTCTGCGATCTCTGATGGGCGTATGCCGGGTCGCCGCTCAATGATGTCGTCTGTCTCTTCTAACTCGGGCGCCTTCTTCCGCCACCGTGCCATTGTGCCACCTCCTGTGTGAGCATTGGATTTGCTCACACCATAGCGGAGGTGTGTTGCGGGTAACGCAACAGACAGGCGCAGTTCTGCGGATTGCCGGAACGGAGGTGAGATACATTGTTTGCGGCGGTGGCACACAGCGCCCGGACTGTGTGTAGCATAGTCCGATACAGGCTGTGTGCAAATACGCTATTCGGGGATG
>JAFGNI010000438.1 GCA_016927095.1 Anaerolineae bacterium
AAGTTGTTCACCGCCAGCTTCTGCGCCTTACGGTAGTCACAATGGTCGGTCACGATCATATCAACCCGTCCCTCCGAAACCAATGTCCAGAGCTCCTCGACCTCGTTGGGATCGCGGAGCGGTGGTTGGAGGATGAAGCGCCAGGGCTCGTTGCCATCGTACAGCGCGCTGCTCAGCAGCAGATACTGCGGCGTCGTCTCAGAGAATGCGACCTGCCCACTCTCCCGGGCTGCAGCCACCTGCGCAGCTGCAAAACCTGTGGAGTTATGGGCAATCACAACGGGCGCCCCCACGGCGCGGGCGAGGAAAAGCACCCGCAAGACAGCCTCTTTCTCCGCCAGCGCTGGTCGCGAGGTCCCATGGTAGGCCCACCCAGTACGTCCAGAGCTGACCAAGGCCTCGGTTTGCGCCGTGACCAGCGCATCATTCTCGCAATGCACCAGACTGATCAGGCCGTAACGCGCGGCTGCCTCAAGCAGCCGCAGCAGCTCCGCGTCGTCGGCATAGTAGATCGGCCGGTAGGTTGTATAGAGCTTGATGCTCTGAATACCCAGCTCGGGCAAGACACCAAGCTCGTCTTCCTGCCCCGCAGGCAGATCTGTCACCATCATATGGAAGGCATAGTCGATCACGGACGGAGCAGCCTCTTCACGCCGGAGCCTCAGCGCCTCTTGAAAGGTCTGACCCTCAAACTGCGTCGCAAAATCGACCACGGTCGTGATGCCACCAAAGGCAGCTGCCGTACTGCCCTCGAGCCAGTTGTCTGCCGTCTTGTAGAGCCCAGTATCCAACTGCATGTGGGTGTGAGCGTCGATGACGCCGGGCAGGACAAGCAGGCCACCGGCATCGACCACCGAGCCGTTGTCTGGTGCCGGCAGACCAATGCCGATGGCCTGAATCTTGTCCCCAGCCACCAGCAGATCACCCGAGAAGACGCGTTCCGCCGTGACCAACGTACCACCACGAATCAACAGTCTTCGCTCTTCAGACGGACGGGTATCTCGATCCATAGCACGCTCCTTCATCACCGTCGGGTCTTGGTAAAATTGTACAACAAGTATATTGCAATTTAGCGCTTTGAGTAGGGCGCACCCCGAGTATAATGGCTGGTGTGGACATCCAGCGTCACAAGACCCCGCCTGTAGACAGCACCGTACAGGATGGCCCACATCGCGTGAGTGCGCCCAGCCGTGATCTTGACGGCCGCCGTGATCTCTGTATTCGCGGCGGCTCCGGCCAACCCGGCGCAGCCTTGCGCTACTGTGCTGGTGGCATCCTGAGTACGCTGCTGGTCTTTGTCCTGCGCCTGTGGGCGCTCAATGCCACCTCCATCTGGTACGACGAAGCCTTCATGCTCACGCACGTGCGCGAGGGCATCGTCCCCGGCGTCATCGGGCTCTTCCAGGAAGACAATGCCCTGCCCTTGCACGGGCTGATACTGGCGATCTGGGTCCAGCTTGCTGGCGACGGTGAGTTCGCGGCCCGCTATCTCTCCGTCCTGCTAGGCACGCTGGGTGCGCCCCTGGTCCTGAGGCTTAGCCAGGCCCTTGCCGGTAAACACCACCGGTACGCCGGTACACATCACCGGTACGCCGGTGAGCAACTCCGGGGCGCCGGTGGGCTGTACAAGATCGCACCGCTCCGGGACAAGGCCATGACAGGCATAGGATCGGTAATTGCTTATGCGACGCTGCCCATCCTTGTCTACTACAGCCAGGAGGTCCGCATGTACGCCCTGGCGATCCCCTTGGCAACGGCCTTCGCCTGGACTGGTTGGCGGTTGGCGACGAAGGGGCGGGGTGCCCTCGCTTATGTGGGTTTAGGCGTCCTGATGCTCGCTGCCCATCTCTACACTGCGCTGACGTGGGCGGCTATTGGCCTATGGGGCACGCTGACGTCCGCGCTTGAGATCGGTGGCCGAGGGGACGATGTCGCGCTGGATGTAGCGCCCACGCGGGGATCTCATCGCTGGCACGTGCCCAACCCGCTCTGGTGGCGCGCCAATGTCGCACTCGGACTGCTCGCCGTCCCGATTGTCGCCTGGGCAGTCTGGCGACTGCAGATGGATGCCACAGCCGTCTCCTCCATACCCCTGGGGACCCTGCGATGGATACCCATCCTCTTTGGCGTGGGTCAATATCTCCCGGCCCCGTGGCCTGCGATCTTCGTTGCCGTCACCTGTCTTGCGCTTATGGCAGCCATCGTGATGCAGCTCGCGTCCGGGCGGTCCAGGAGCGCCCTTTGGCTACTGATCACACTGACGCTGCCCATCGTATTGCTCTTCCTGTTGACCACGATCAAAGCCAAGTGGAACGAGCGGTACTTGCTACCCTCCTGGGGGGTGTCGCTGGTCGTCGCGGTGGGTATCGGATGGGAAAGCCTGCTCGATCTCGCGCCGTTCACACTTCGCCGTCTCGCTGCCGGAAGACGACCCGGTCTCCGGCGACTGCTGGCGCTGGGGCTGAGCGCCGTAGGGATCTTGCTGATGGGGGCATGGCTGATGCTTGTGACGCCGGCATTGGCACACCAAGCTGAGGGCACATGGGCTTTGGCTTTGCAGGACGAGTGGCACCCACGCCCTGACTTCCGAGGAGTCGCCCGCTACATCGAGACCCACAGCACCTCACGGGACGGCATCGTCGTGGTGGGGGGATACGCCGCGTCCACGCTAGACTACTACTACGAGGGCCCAGTCCATCTCTTCGGCCTCCCCTACAACACGCGCATCCTCGACATGCAGCGCGTGATCGACCTGAGTGCCCTCGAGATACTTGAGCGCGAGGCGGGTGCTGCCGAGCGGCTTTGGCTGGTATTGTGGCAGGACCATTTGGCAGATCCGACCAATTTGGTGCAGAGTGCGCTTGTGGAAGCGTGCCAGCGTCTGCCTGTGCACCGCAACTTCATGAACGTCGGCTTGCTGCTGTTCGACGTGCGGCAATGCCGGCCTCTGGATCAGCTCGTAACCCCTACCTATCCCCTGAACGTAGCGTTCCAGGTGCCTATGCAGTTGGAGGGCTACGACGTCATCCTCCGTGGCGATCTCTGGGAAGTCGATCTTTGGTGGCGCAATACCGCTCGCCTCACGGAGAACTACACAGTGTTCGTGCACTTGGTCGGGCCGGAGGGTGCCATTGTGTCGCAGCACGATCACATTGCCGGCGCAGATGCCTACCCAACCAGCGCATGGCGTGAAGGCACACGCCTCCGGGATCGTTTCTACCTCAGGGTCCCTGAAGACATCAGCGCCGCCGGCTCCCTGCGGATAGGACTCTACACCGTGGCGGGACGCGTGCCACTAGCAGACGGTGGTGATGCCCTCACACTGGATGTCGCGGGGCTTGTCGTGGACACAACGGCGCCTTAGTCACGGATCAGGTCGCCGGCAATGATCGACCTGAACTGCGGCGTCTCCCGGATCTTCGCAAAATCCGGATCGGTCTGGGCCATCGCACGGTAACGCTCGCGCAATCCTATGGCGCGAGACAACCAGACGCAGGCACGCTCGGCATCTTCGAGAAGTGCTGCTGCACAGGCCGCGTTGTAGTAGGGGGTGGCCCAGTCCGGCTGGAGCGCCATGGCCTGTTGGTAAGCCTCGATGGCTTGTGGATAAGCCTCAATACGCACATACAGAAGGCCTTGGTTGTTGTGAACCGTCGCATTGCGGGGGTCCAGGTTCACTGCGCGCGCGTAGTCGGTAAGGGCCTCAGCATACCGCCCCAGATGCACATAGGCTTGCCCCCGATAATTGTAGCTGACAGCGCGCTCGGGGTCCAGTGCGATGGCCTTGTTGTAGTCGCGAAGCGCCTCCAGATAGTCGCCGACGGCAACGCGGGCCAGGCCACGGTTCAGGAAGGCGTCGATGCGTGATCCATCCTGCGCCAGCACCTCCGTGTAATCCGCAATGGCCCGCTCATAGGCGTTCAGGCGGAAATAGGCATTGGCGCGTGCGTAGAGAACCGGGACTGCCTGGGGTTGCAGGGCAAGCGCCGCGTTGTAATCGGACACAGCCCGCTCGAAGGCGCCTTTGCGGGCATATGCCAAGCCCCGCTGATGGTAGGCCGCGATCTGTTCGCGGGGGAGGACATCGCCCCGGTGCTGTGCGCCGCCGGCGTAGAGCTCAATAACGTGGGCGAAGTCGGCAATGGCGAGGTCCAGCGCCCCCAGTCGAGCATACGCCAGACCGCGGTTATAATAGGCGACGACATAGGTTGGGTACAGTGCCAATGCCTGATCGTAGGCCTGGATTGCGGCCTCGTAGTCCCCGGCGTCCAGCTGTGTATTAGCGTAGCCGCAGTGCTCAACGGCTGACGCCTCGGCCTGAGCGCTGTCCTCCGTCACGGCATCCTGAGGCTGTGCTTCCTGCGTCTCAGCGACATCCAGGGCCCTTTGCTCCTCGGCACCCCGGTCTTGGGTAGCAGGTGGAGCAACCGCTTCCCCAGACGACGCAGCGTCCTGATCAGACGGAAGGGCACAAGCTGTCGCCTCCCCCTCTGCGGAACGCTGGCGACTACCTCCACCGGCTACGCCCTCAAGCTCGGACAGGGCCACGGGTTCGTCACCTATGGGCACATCGACCGGCGCATCAGGTTCCGGTGGCAATGCCAGCCGGGCAGCAGTCAACCGGCGTAGGTTGCGGAGCGCCTGCAGCAGGTCGGGTGACCAACCCCGTCGAGCAGCTTCACCATCCGGCGTTTCCTCACCTGGCAAGCGTCCCATTGTTGCCAGGAACTCATCGAGAAGCGCCAGGCCACGTTCCCAATCCCCCGCAGAAAGCGCGTCATCAAGCGCCTCGACCTCTGACAACCATGTCGCTACCGGTCCGACCGGATCGCAGACCCGCGCCGCATCCTGCCACAGGCGAATCACCGTGCCGGCCCAAGGCGTGAAGCGCCGGAGCGCGTCTGCGAAACTAAGGAGGGCAGCACTCACCGCCGTAGCAACAGCGGTTTCCGGATCTGGGTCTCCCGTTGCAGCAAGGTCCGCCAGCACGAGCGCGTGGTACAGGGCCTCTGCCTGATCATGCTGCCAGGTCGGGTCCAGATAGCGACGCTCGTCGCCGTGGAGTTCCAACCGCTGGCGATAGTAAGCGAAGAGGCGTTGGTGGGCGTTGCGCCAGACCTGCCCTGACGTGAGCTGTGCCCAGCGGGCCACAGGTTCGACAACAGCAGGGTGATGCCGCAGCCCGGACTGGGAGGAGACAAACAACGGCGACTGCTGGAGGAATGCCACGATGGACGCGACACCACCACCGTTCTGTCCCCCTGACCCACGTGCTTCTACGCCATCCGCGGTGTCCGGCACCGGGGTGCCATTGAGCAGCACGGTGAGGACGTCCGTATCGATGCGCCGGGCTGCCGCGCATCTTAGTATGACCTCTCGCCACCTTGGGGCAAGTTGTGAGAGGTAATGCGCAACGATCGCATCTTCCGTGTGAGGAGAAGGACCCCCTCCCGTGGATATGTCGCCAGACGACTTCGCCAGGACCATCAGGGATAGGGGGTTGCCTCTCGCAAATTCGAGACGCTGCTCAAGCGCCGTAGCGTGGGTGATGCCGTTGGCCAGCAGAAGTGCCCGGCTATCCGCTCGTGACAGCGGCGCCAGTTCCGCAGCCATGGTGACGGGGGAAAGCCGCTCCCACCCCGGGCTGAGTGGCTGCCGTGTTGCCAGGGCGAACCAGATATTCGTGCTTAGCTCCCCCCCGAGAAGCAGCTCCTGAAGCCAGGCATCGAAAATCGGTGGTCTCATATGCCAGTCATCCAGGCCTAAGACGATCTTGCGGACCGTTGCCCAAGCGTTCAGATCCTGAATGAACCTCTCGGTCAACGTGCCAACGGGATCTGTGATCAAGTGTGACCGTCGGACCGGAAGGGCGCTGATCAGATACTCATCCCAGGCCCGCCGCGCCCACGCATCGTCATCATCGATGCCCCAGAACAACGCCCAGACATAGCCCGGGGGCTGCTCGCTAGCCTTGGATGTGGTCGCGGCTGTTGGTGCTGCACCGGCCGTAGACAACACGGCGGCCGTAGACAACACGGCTTGGTCCATCTCGCGCAGGGCGGTTTGATACTCACGCAGCACTTCTTGAAAGGTCGTGAGCGGTACGCCGCCCTGCGCCAGTTGCCGTGCCAGCGCAGCCATCGCCTCGATGACCGCGAAGCGCCCGGTCAGGCAGATGTCACGGCAGGAGATCACCGCAGTGACAACGCCATGCTCCTGGGCCACAGTCCGATACAGCGACAACAGCTCAGTCTTGCCAATGCCAGGAGGCCCTTGAAGCACGAAAACCAGGGACTGCGGCACGTCATAAAGACAGTTGAGGCGGAAAGCCTCAACCTCACGGCGGCGTCCGACAAAACGAGAGCCACTGCGGTGCTTGAGGACACCACCCCAGGTTGCTGCTCGCTGGTTCATCCTGGCAACTCCTCAGTAGACTCGGCGGCTTACGTACCTTCCTGCCATGAGGTAAGGTAGGCCTTCTGCTCCTCGGTCAACACATCGATCCCGACCCCCATCGCCCGAAGCTTCAGCTCGGCGATCGCGCGGTCGATGGACTCCGGCACACCATAGACCGTGTGCTCCAGCTCGTCCGCGTGAGCCAGCATATACTCAGCACTCAGCGCCTGATTGGCGAAGGACATGTCCATGACAGCACTGGGATGCCCCTCAGCCGCGCCAAGGTTTACCAGCCTCCCGTCCGCCAGCACATTGACGGTGCGCCCGTCAGCCATGACATACTGCTTGACGAAGGGACGGATCACGCGAGGCTCGCCAACGGCGAGATCAGCCAACGCCTCTAGGTTCAGCTCAACGTTGAAGTGTCCAGAGTTGCAGACGATGGCACCATCCTTCATCACCTCGAAATGGTAGCCATCGATGACGTTGATATCGCCTGTTGAAGTGACGAAGACATCGCCGATTGGGGACGCCTCAACCATGGGCATCACACGGAAGCCGTCCATGACTGCCTCAAGGGCCTTGAGCGGATCCACCTCTGTGACAATGACGTTAGCCCCCAGACCTTTGGCCCGCATCGCGATGCCCCGGCTGCACCATCCGTAGCCACCCACAACCACCGTCTTTCCTGCGATCAGGACGTTGGTTGCGCGGATAATGCCGTCCACCGTGGACTGGCCCGTACCATAGCGATTGTCAAAGAGATGTTTGGTCATCGCATCATTGACCGCCACGATAGGGTATTCCAGTGCCCCCTCCGCAGCCATTGCACGGAGCCGGATCACACCTGTGGTTGTCTCCTCAGTGCCGCCAATCACATCGCCCAGAATCTCGCGGCGGCTCTTGTGCATCGTGCTCACGAGGTCGGCGCCGTCGTCCATAGTGAGGTGCGGCTTGTGATCAAGCGCTGCATGGATGTGTTCGTAGTAGGTCTTGTTGTCCTCACCCTTGATGGCGTAGACCGGTATCTCGTCGTAGGAAACCAGCGCAGCCGCCACATCGTCCTGGGTGGACAGCGGGTTGCTGGCGACAAGGACAAGATCGGCGCCGCCGGCGACCAACGTCCGGGCCAAGTTGCCCGTTTCGGTGGTCACGTGCAGACACGCCGACATCCGCACGCCCTTGAAGGGCATCTCCGACGCCAGCCGCTCACGAATCTGCCGCAAAACGGGCATCTCACGCTCTGCCCACTCCATCCGCAGCCGCCCCGATGGGGCCAGATCCAGATCCTTCACATGATGTTTCATTCACAGTTCTCCTTTTTGTCTACGTCTCTATATATCGCGCAACAACCTCTGCTGGATGAGGGTGGGTGCTCGTCTGCGGCCCGCAGCCTACGCGGCGCGAAGGGTCGCGGTAGCCTCATCCTCGCCAAAGGCATCCGCATAACGCGCCACAAATTCCGGTATCGTGTAACGATGTGCTTGCGGCCCCTTCGTCTCCAACACATAGGCCGCTGCGACACTCCCGATCCGTCCACAGGCAGCCAAAGGCAGGCCCAGGGCCAGCCCCTTGATCAATCCTGACCGGAAAGCATCACCGACGCCGGTCGGATCCAGGATCACCTTGACCGGCGCAACAGGCACGGCAATCTCCTCATCATCAGCCCAGATCCGCGCGCCCTTCTCACCTAGGGTGACCACCACAGCCCGCGTGACCGCTTTGCGGATATCCGCATCAGTCATCTCAGTACAGTCCTTCAACAGCTCGTACTCATAGTCATTGACCACCAGGATGTCGGCGCCGATCACGCCATTGGACAGACACACCGGCTCGGCGCGCACCACCTGCTGGCTGGGATCGTAGATGTAGGGAATACCCAGCTCCTTGCACTCCCAAGCATAGCGGTCCATCGCGTCGGGATCGTTAGGCGAGATGATCGTGAGATCCACGGGACCGGTCAGATCCCGGAACGAAAGGTCTCGGGCATACGCCATCGCGCCGGTATAGAAGCTGGCAATCTGGTTGAGATGTTGGTCAGTGGTCGCAAAGAACGACGCGGTAAAGACATCGGGGACGATCTTGATCGCCGATGTGTCGACGCCATTCGCCTCCAGCCAGAGACGGTAGCTCTCGAAGTCCTGACCAGCCGTACCCATAATCCGTGGACGCTCGCCGAGAAGGGCCAGGCTGTAGGCGATATTCGGCGCACAGCCGCCCCGCTGCTTAACCATCTCATCGACGAGGAAGCTCAAACTCAGCTTCTGCAGGCGATCCGGTTTCACATGCTGAAGAAAATCCCCCGGGAAATGCATCAGATAGTCAAACGCGATGGAACCTGTCACCACGATGTTCATTCAAACCTCCTTAGCGGCACGATGTGGCCCCGCTATCACCTGGCTCATCGGGACAAATCGGTCTCGCAGGATCACGCGCAGCGCATCCAGACCGTCCCACGCGCGGATTTTCTTACCTTCCTCAATGGTACGAGGAGCATAGTGGATAGGCAC
>JAFGNI010000439.1 GCA_016927095.1 Anaerolineae bacterium
GGGCTCTATTGATGCACTACGATATCGAGCTCTGGGCTGTGCTCAGCGAGAACGAGAAGACCGTGCGGCTGGCCCGGTCCAACGGGTTGCTCACCCGCCTGCCAAAGGACGCGGACGCAAGGCCGGCGAACATTGAAAGCGTTCCTGCGGAGCACCAGGGGCTCTTTCTCAAACAGACGCTGCGATCAGGACAGAGCATCCGGTACGCCGGGCACGTGACGCTGCTGGGTGATGTGAACCCTGGCGCGGAGATCATCGCGGGGGGCAACATCATTGTCTGGGGCGCGATCCGGGGCGTGGCCCATGCCGGTGCGTTTGGCGATGAGGAGACGGTGATCTGCGCGCTGGACCTGGAGCCCTCGCAGGTGCGGATCGCCGGTTATATCGGGCGCCCACCAGAACGCCACCGGCAGTCACCCGGTCCGGAGTTGGTGCGCATTGACGGAGGTCGTATTGTTGCGGAAGTTTGGAATCGAAGGGGATAGGCATGGCTGGTAAGATCATCACGATTTCT
Organism: Anaerolineae bacterium; assembly: GCA_016927095.1. The sequence goes on from JAFGNI010000439.1 coordinate 515, forward strand.
TCTGGAAAAGGCGGCGTGGGCAAGACCACCACGACTGCCAACCTGGGCATCAGCCTAGCGATGCTGGGCTATCGGGTCACCTGCATCGACGCGGACATCGGTCTTCGGAACCTCGACGTGATGCTCGGTCTGGAGAATCGCATCGTCTATGACATCGTCAATGTCATAGAAGGACGATGCCGGCTACGCCAAGCCCTCGTGCGCGACAAGCGCTTCCCCGATCTGCACCTGATGCCCGCAGCGCAGACGCGTGATAAGGAAGCCATCAAAGTCGAAGATATGGACCGCGTGGCCAAGGAGGTCGCGGAGGTGTCAGATTTCGTCCTGATTGACTCGCCCGCCGGGATTGAACATGGCTTTCGTTACGCCGCGACACCCGCGGACCTGGTGCTCATCGTGACAAACCCCGAGGTCACGGCAGTGCGCGATGCGGACCGCGTCGTTGGCCTATTGGAGGCCGAGGGATGGGCACCCGCCAAGCTGATTGTCAACCGGTTCCAGCAGGACCTCGTGCGACGCAACCAGATGCTCGACGCCGACACGATTGTCGATCTTCTGGCGATCGATCTCGTCGGCATCGTCCCTGAGGACGACCGGATCCTGACTGCCAGCAACCAGGGACAACCCGTAGCCCTCGACGAGCGCTCCCAGGCAGGGCGCGCCTTCCGCAACATCGGGCGGCGCCTCAGCGGGGAGGATGTGCCATTTGAGGCGCTGCAGAAGCAGACGTTTATCCAGAGAATCTTCGGCTCCCGCTGAAAGGAGCATCTATGAGGCTACTCGACATTTTCCGGCGGAAACCCAAGTCCAGCCAAGACGCTGCGCAACGACTACGCCTAGTCCTGACCCATGATCGTGCGAACATCTCCCCCGGGATGCTGGAGATCCTCAAGGATGAGATCATCTCAGTGATCTCCAAACATCTGGACATCGATACGGACAAGGTCATCGTCGATTTCACGGAGGATAACCGGGAGACCCGCCTGGTCGCCGACATCCCCATCTACAGCCAGCGCGCACGACGCACGGAAGGCAGAGGCGAACAGCCCACCCCGGGCACATCGTAGATGCAGCGATCACCCTGGCAGGATTTTGACTGGGGCCTCCTGGTCATTGCCGTCGCCCTCACCCTCATCGGGCTGGCGATGATCTACAGCGCCACGCTGGGCTCCGAGGACGTAGACCTGGCAAACACGTGGCGCCGGCAGGCCATCTACGCGGCGATTGGCGTGGGCTTGGTGTTCTTGGTCGCCTCGGTAGACTACCGGCTGCTGGAGAGCCTCGAGTGGCCCATCTACTTTGTGACGATCGGCATCCTTGTGTTTACTCTCCTCTTCGGGAGCAGTGACATCGGCGAGGTACGCCGGTTCATCTACATCGGTGGCACATCAATCCAGCCGGCCTTTCCCGCGCTCCTGCTGCTGATCATCAGCCAGGCGGGCCTCCTCGCCCGCAACGCCCCCGATCCACCAGGGCTCCAGGAGTTCTTGGCCTCGCTGGGACTGACAGGGCTGACCGCTTTCCTCGTCTTCAGCCAGCCCAACCTGAGCACAGCCACGCTCTATGTGGCGACCTGGGCAGCGATGGTCTTTGCATCGGGCCTCCATCTGGGTTTCATCGCGGGTGCAGGCGCCCTCGCCCTCGCTGCCGTGCCGATCCTGTGGGCCAACATGGATGCCTACATGCGCAACCGCGTGACGAACTTCCTCGATCCGACGGCTGACCCGGGTGCTTACTACAACGTACAACAAGCATTGATCAGCATCGGCTCGGGCGGGCTATGGGGAAAAGGCTTCGCAACCGGGACGCAGACCCAACTCCACTTCCTGCGCGTCCGCCACACCGACTTCATCTTCTCGGTGATCTGCGAGGAGCTCGGCTTCATTGGCGCCGGGCTGATCCTGTTGATCTTCGCCGTGCTGCTCTGGCGGCTCCTGCGGATCGCGGGCAGCGCCGAGGACATCACCGGACGCCTGATCGTCAGCGGTGTCGCGACGTATATTTTCTACCAGCTCCTTGTGAACCTGGGTATGAACCTCAACGTCATCCCCGTCGCCGGGCTGCCTATGCCCTTCATCAGTAGTGGCGGCAGCGCGCTGGTCGTCACCTTCCTCGGCCTGGGCCTGGTCGAGAGCGTGGCGATGCGGCAACGACGGTTGGAGTTTTGACGA